>CAJAHZ010000358.1 GCA_903939665.1 uncultured Pseudomonadota bacterium
AGCCGAAAGATAAAGCTTGCCGCCGATTTTCAATAGCTGCCGCAACTGGTCAAGGGTATCGCGTGCCTGGGCGTAGGGTAGAGAGTGCAGAGCGAGCTGCCCGACGATCACATCAAACGGGGCCTCGGGAAGTGCGTCAACCGCCAGCTTTGAAAGCGGGATGGCGCGCAGCCCGGGCATTGCCGGCGGATGCTCCACGGTGGCGTCGACGACCACCCGCGTGCCGGTTTTCGCCATGCGGATGGCAAGTTCGCCGATGTCACGACCGAAAATCAGGGCGGAAACATGGCCTTCCAGACGAAGGCGTTTTGCCGCTTCCTTGCACGCCATTTCATCGAGCTCGCCGGTGAAGAGTCGAATCCTCCCGGCATCGGTATCCTGGGACATGTTGCTCATGTTCCTTCTCCCCGCGTGTTTGAGATATTGTTGTCTCTAATTGCAGCAATGGCAATAGGTGATGAAGGTTTGTTTAACAGACGGCAAAGCTTGCGCCGTCATTTGGGGAGTCGACCATGTTGGTCAAGTTCAATTCAAGCGTTTCGGGCGAGATGATCATGTTGGCCGATACGGCTAAACGCCTGCTCGAAATCATCGGCAAAGACAGAACGGCGCACGGCGTCATCACGACAGAGCAGCTGCCGGAGGCGCTGGAACGCTTGCGGAGCGCGGTGGCCGAGGAAAAGACAGGGCAGCGTGAGGCCGGGAAGGTCGATAATGGTTATCCCGACCTTGATGACGAAACAGCAGCCGAACCGCCCGTTGGCCTGGCGCGGCGCGCTCATCCTTTTATCGAGATGCTCGAGTGGACGCAACGTGAAGAGGGCTTTGTTCTTTGGGAGGCGGCAGCGGACTTCTGATTTGGCCAATGGTTTTGCCCGCGCTTCGTCAATGATCGACGCATGCCGCGGCAGACGGTAAACTGCGCCACTCAAATCATAATCTGTCAGTTAATCGGAGCCACCGTGACGCCATCGAAAGCAGAGCTGGAAGCAAAAGCAAAGCACTTTGCCAATACCGTATTCGTGATCGGAGCCGGTGTTCTGATGTTTGCGGCGTCCTTGTCGCAGCCTCTGGCGCTGGCCTGGCTGGGACCAGTGATCGGTGAGCACATCACCTTCATCGCCGCCACCATTGGCATCTTTCTCCTTGCGGCAAACAGACCCAGGTTCGCGCTGTTTGCGATCGATCGGCAGTGCAAGAAGTATGGCCATGCGTTGTCTGACGAAACGACCGTTTGCAGCCGCTGCTATCAGACGATTTCCACGTCACCCGATTAGCGCGATCAAGGCTGGCCTTGATCTGCCTGCCAAAGCGCTTAGAGAAAGACCGGTTCAGGCCTTAGCTCGACACCAAATTGCTGGCGCACATCCGCCTGCACGGCCTCGGCCAGCGCCAGGACATCGGCGCCGCAGGCATACCCTCGATTGACCAGCACCAGCGCCTGCTTTTCAAACATGCCAACCGGGCCAAGATCCTTGCCCTTCCAGCCGGCCTGCTCGATCAGCCAGCCGGCGGCGAGCTTCACCCGACCGTCCGGCTGCGCATAACGAGGTAGCGTCGGGTTGGCGGCGGCTAGTCTTTCGGCGCTTGCCGCATCGACTACCGGGTTGTGGAAAAAGCTGCCGGCATTGGGGATCAGCGCCGGATCGGGTAGCTTGCGCTGGCGAATGGCGATGATCGCGTCGGCAATCTGCCGTGCATCGGGTGTGGCGATGCCGCGCGCGTCGAGCTCGGCCGGAATGTCGGCATAGCGCGTCAGTGCCTGCCAGCATTTGGGCAGGCGAAAAGTCACGGCGCTGATCACGAAGCGCCCTTCGCGGTGCCAGCCTTCCTGCTTGAAAACACTGTCGCGGTAGCCGAAGCGGCAGGCGCTGCGCTCGAAGCGCACCGTTTCGCCACTGCGCATGTCGCAGGCTTCGAGCGAATGAAAGCGCTCCGCCACTTCCAGCCCGTAAGCGCCGATGTTCTGGATCGGTGCGGCACCGACCGTTCCCGGAATCAGTGACAGGTTTTCCAGCCCCGGCCAGCCCTGCGCCAGCGTCCAGCCCACAAAGTCATGCCAGTTCTCGCCGGCACCGGCGCGCACATACCAGGCGTCGCCATCCTCGCCGGCCAGCTCCCGGCCGCCAATCGCCATCTGCAGCATGAGGCCGTCAAAGTCGCTGCAGAGGACAAGGTTGCTGCCGCCTCCCAGTACAAAGCGCGGCGTATCGTGCCAGCGCGGATCGGCGATCAGAGCCGGCAACTGCGCGGCTTCGGTGATGCGCGCCAGATGCGCCGCACGCGCGGGCAGTGCCAGCGTGTTGAGCGCCGTGAGGTCGGCGTTGTTGGTCAATGTAATCGCAGTCATGATGGTGCGTCTGTCCAAAATTTCTGATGCCACCTGCCCTGTAAGGCGCACCCCAAGGGTACTTGCCTGCGGGGCGCATGGATTGGCGGTCTACGTCATAATATTCGATGAAGGCCAATGAATACGCGGGTCTTCAGCAGGTTGATGTGCTAGAACGCCAGTCCATGCGCCCCGCAGGCAAGTAGCATTGGGGTGCGGGTTCCGTTGCCGAAGGCGTGCCGGTAAAGACTTTGCGCATAAAATCAAGCCGCCCTAAGACGAATTTCTGCCAGCACCCGAATCATCTGGTCCACCTTGGCCGAGGGAAATATCCCTTCCGGCCCTTGCGGGCTGATGTCGATAAATGGCGTCTGATACAGCCTGTCTGCCTCCATCACCCCGTTCTGGGTCAATTCCTGAACAACAAGGTCGATGAATTCGATTTGGTCTGGCGTCGCCTTGGTGCCAGCAGTGAATTGGCTAAATGCTTCAACGGCAGCCTCCCTGTCCAGCCCGACCAGTGAGCGAATAAAAATCCCCAAGCCGTGACTCTGTTCCCTGGCTGCGCTAATGAGCTCCTGCGAACCGCCGGCGGCAACCAGCATTTTCTCCAACTCAACCAGGTCCGAGGGTGTCAGCGGCTGATTGCGGCGCAGGCGTTGCAGCGACATGTGGTCTTCATGCGCCTTGAGGAACTGTCGGGCTTTCAGCTTGAACCTAGCCAGATCCATACCGCTACCGACTTCGGGCAGCGCTATCGTGGTTTCGTCACCCAGCTCATCCTCGAAGTCGGTGTAGACGATGATTTTCTTGCCCTTCTCAATCAGCTTGACCAAGGCGCGTAGCCGTTTGCGAGCTGTTTCCAGCATCGGCACGGTAAGGTCTTCCCACCATTCATCACCGGCAATCGCCTGAATCAGTGGCATCTGCGCCTTGATGGCCGGGATGGCATCCTGTTCCTCAAGGGCGCTGGCAATTTTCTGCAGCTTCTCGCGCAGGCTGGCAAAATCCGGCCGTGCCTGCAGAATGGCCAATTGAGTCCGTATCACCAGCATATCGAAGCGTTTGGCCTCTTCATCCTCGTCGACCACTTCGGTCGGCAATCCGGCAAGGTTTTGCGCCAGTTCGCTGAAATCATCATCGCCAAGTATTTGCCATGCATCGGCCCTGGCGTATTTCTCTACCGATTTTCGCTGTGGCCGAACCACGAAATTATCGATGTTCATGGCGGCAACGTGCTGGTGCAAAAAACTGGCTAACTCAACCCGGAACTGAGGTTCATTGAGCTGGTCGCCATACCTGGGTTGCGGTTCAGCGGTGTGGCGCCCATCAGGGAATTTCCTGTCCAGTTCGCCAATGATTTCCAGCCGGGCCTTGAACAAGCGCGTACTGAGCGGTTCGCTGGCCGAGCCATCCACATGGTCCGGGTTCTGGCTGAAGAATTCGAGGTTCTGGCAGTAGTCGAACAGGTAGAAAAACGCTTTATCCTGGCCCGGCGCAAACAAATTCGGGCAGAGGCGCGTGCCGCGCCCCAGCATTTGCCAGAACTTGGTTTTCGAGCGCACCACCTTGAAGAAGACCAGATTGACCACTTCCGGCACATCGATGCCGGTGTCAAGCATATCGACCGAGAGCGCAATGTGCGGCATCTTCTCCTTGTTGGAGAAGTCGTCAATCAGGCGCTGCGCATATTCGGTTTTGTACGTCACTACCCGGGCGAAATGGCCCTTGTAGTGCGGGTAGTTGATATTGAAACGCTCGGC
>CAJAHZ010000359.1 GCA_903939665.1 uncultured Pseudomonadota bacterium
AGTTGATGGAACAGAACGCCAGCGGTATTGGTAATGCGTATGCCGGATCGGCCGCCGTGGCGGAGAACGCCAGCACGATCTTCTTCAACCCGGCGGGTATGACCCAGCTTCAGGCACGGGAACTCTCGGTCGGTGTGTCTGCAGTTGATGCCAGTTTCAAGTTTGATAACAAGGGGTCGAGCGTTGGTGCTTTCGCTGGCTCAGGAGAGGGTGGTAATGCCGGCGGATGGGCGGCCATACCTAATGGTTACCTGTCGTGGGCGCTGAGCAAGGATCTTTACATTGGCGTGGGCGTTGGTGCGCCTTTTGGCCTGAAAACGGAATACGACAATCCCTGGCTTGGCGCGGCGCAAGCCACGATGTTCGAAATAAAGACCTACAACATCAACCCATCGGTCGCCTATCGCGTTAATGACAAGGTTTCCCTGGGCTTCGGACTGAACTGGCAGCACCTTGAGGCAACGTACAAGCGGCAGGCTTCTATTGGGGCAGGGGCCGGTGTTCCTGTGAAGTTGACTCTGGATGATGATTCTTGGGGTTGGAACATGGGCGCGTTATTTACCTTGTCGCCGTCGACCAAGGTGGGTGTTTCTTATCGTTCCGCCATTCAGTTCCATACGACCGGCGATCTCGATGTGAACGGGGTAAAGGCGAACGACGCGAAAGCCAAAATCAAGCTGCCCGATACCGCCATCCTTAGCGTTACACAGCAACTTTCTGATAAATGGGAGATGCTTGGCGACGTTTCCTGGACGGGTTGGAGTTCGATCCCGAAAGTTGACATCATGAATGCCACAACGGGTTCTGCAACGCCATCGCAGACGCTGGATGCCAAATTTAACGATACCTGGCGGGTCGCCTTGGGTGCGAACTACAAGTACAGCGATAGCTGGAAGTTGAAGTTCGGCGTGGCCTATGACAAAACGCCGGTGCCTAATGCGTCTTATCGACTCGTTTCGCTGCCGGATAATGACCGCGTCTGGTTCTCTTTCGGCACTCAGTGGACGCCGGATAAAGCGACCAAGCTTGACCTTGGGGTAAGCTACATTCATGTCCGGGATAGCAATATCAACAATAACCAAGGTACGGCTGCGGCGCCTCTTCGTGGCCGCGTTACCGGCGAGTATAATGACAGCAGTATTTTGTTGCTCGGTGGGCAATACTCGCGAGCCTTCTGATAAAAGTATTTCTGTTTTTAAAAACGCCCCGAATTTCGGGGCGTTTTTTTTCGCATTTTTTTCTTGACCTTCTCTTTGAACAACATATAATTCAAACGTTCGTTTTAGCAATGTGTGCAGCATTGCTCCGGGGCGTCCCCGACAAGCGATAACGGTTCAGAGACAGACAACAAAGGAGGACAGCTTGAGTAACTTCATCGTACGTAAAGCCGCCGTGCTCGGCGCGGGCGTGATGGGTGCGCAGATCGCCGCGCATCTGGCCAATGCCGAAGTGCCGGTGGTGCTATTTGACCTGCCGGCCAAAGAGGGTGATCCGAACGGGATCGTCAAAAAAGCCATCGACGCGCTCAAGAAGCTTGAGCCGTCGCCGCTGGCTACCAAGGACCGTGTCGCCTACATCGACGCCGCCAATTACGAGCAGCATCTCGAGCAACTCCGCGATTGCGACCTGATCATTGAGGCGATTGCCGAGAAAATGGAGTGGAAAGACGATCTGTACCGCAAGATCGCGCCCTTCATTTCGCCGAATGCGATCATTGCGTCGAACACCTCGGGCCTGTCGATCAACCGTCTGTCCGAGGGCCTGCCCGAAGCGATGCGCTCGCAGTTCTGCGGCATTCACTTTTTCAACCCGCCGCGCTATATGCATCTGGTTGAGTTGATCGCGACAAAAACAACCGCGCCGGCGTTGCTCGATAATCTGGAGTCGTGGCTTGTTTCGCGCCTCGGCAAGGGCATCGTCCGCGCCAAGGACACGCCGAACTTCGTCGCCAACCGCGTCGGTGTTTTTTCTATCCTCGCCGTGATGCACCATACGGAGCAGTTCGGACTTGGTTTTGATGTCGTCGATTCGCTGACCGGCCCGATCATTGGTCGCCCGAAGAGCGCGACTTATCGCACCGCCGATGTCGTTGGTCTGGACACCATGGCGCACGTCATCAAGACGATGCAGGACACGCTGGGTGGTGACGCTCCCGATCCGTGGCACCCGTATTACGCAGCACCGGCATGGCTTGCAGCGCTGATTGGCAAGGGCGCGCTGGGTCAGAAAACGCGTTGCGGCATCTTCAAGAAAGAAGGCAAGACGATCAAGGTGCTTGATCTTGCCGCGCAGGATTATCGCGATTCCACGGGTGACATCGCCCCCGAAGTGCTGGCCATTCTGAAGAACAAGAATCCCGCTGAGAAGTTTGCGCAATTGCGTGCCAGCGAGCATCCGCAAGCGCAATTCCTGTGGGCGATTTTTCGCGACATTTTCCACTACGTTGCTTTCCACCTCGGCGACATTGCCGACAACGCCCGCGACCTCGACTTCGCCATGCGCTGGGGATTCGGCTGGTCGCAAGGCCCGTTTGAATCGTGGCAGGCCGCTGGCTGGAAGGTGATCGCCGAAGCCGTCAAGGCCGACATTGATGCCGGCAAGGCCATGAGCAAGGTGCCGCTGCCAGCCTGGGTGTTCGCCAGCGAAGGTGTGCATGGCGTTGAAGGTTCGTACTCGGCGGCTGACAACAGCTTCAAGCCGCGTTCGACCTTGCCCGTCTATCAACGCCAGATTTTCCCTGAGCGTGTGCTCGCTGAGCAAGCGGTGCAGGGGGTCACGCTGTGGGAAAACGATGGCGTGCGTCTATGGGCGCTGCCGCAGATCGACGGTGAGATTGCCATCGTCAGCGTCAAGTCGAAGAATCATACCCTCGGCCACGATGTCATCGTTGGTCTGCGGGAGGCCGTGGCGCGTGCCGAAGCTGAGTGCAAGGGGCTGGTCCTGTGGCACGAGGCCCCTTTTGCCTTGGGCGCCAACCTGAAGGAAGTTGCCGAAGCAATAGGCGCCGGTCAGTTCGATCTGCTCGAAAAATACGTCGGTGAATTCCAGAACGCCGCGATGTCGCTCAAGTACGCCAAGGTGCCCGTCGTTGCGGCTGTGCAGGGCATGGCGCTGGGCGGTGGCTGCGAGTTTTTGATGCATTGCGCCAAGCGTGTCGTCGCACTGGAAAGCTATATCGGTCTCGTCGAGGCCGGTGTCGGCCTGTTGCCGGCCGGTGGCGGCTGCAAGGAGTTTGCCATCCGCGCCTGGGAGAGTGCTGCCAAAACGGGCGGCAATGATCCCTACGAGTTCATTCAGCCGGTGTTCATGACGATCGCCATGGCCAACGTGTCGAAGAGTGGCGCGCAGGCCAAGGAACTCGGCTTTGTTCAGGATTCGGACAAGATCGTTTTCAACGCCAACGAGTTGCTTTACGTTGCCATCCGCGAAGCACGGGCGCTGGCCGAAGCCGGCTATTACCCGAAGCTGTCGCCGCGCAACATCAAGGTGGCGGGACGCACCGGTATCGCCAACTGCGAAATGATGCTCGCCAACATGAAAGAAGGCGGCATGATTTCGGCGCATGACTACACGGTCGCCAAGGCTGCGGCCACGGCGCTGTGTGGCGGCAGTGTCGAGACGGGTTCGCTGGTCGATGAAGCGTGGTTGCTCACCGTCGAGCGCAAGCTCTTCGTTGAACTGCTGAAGACCGAGAAAACCCGGCAACGTATCCAGCACACGCTGGAAACCGGCAAGCCGCTTAGAAACTAAATGCTAACCACCAAGGCACAAAGTTCACCAAGTTACACAAAAAAAATCGTGGTGCTTTCTTGGTGTCCTTGGTGTCCCCCAGGAGGATTTCCTTCGGGGCTTCTTGGTGGTTCAAGATTTTGGAGACAGCAATGACTAAACAAATTCAGGACGCTTACATTGTCGCCGCGACGCGTCTGCCGGTGGCTAAGCGCAAGGGCATGTTCGGGCATATTCGTCCGGACGACATGCTGGCTCACGCCATCAAGTCGGTCATGGCACAGGCGCCGGGGCTCGATCCGGCGCTGGTCGAGGACGTCATCGTCGGCTGTGCCATGCCCGAAGCCGAGCAGGGCATGA
>CAJAHZ010000360.1 GCA_903939665.1 uncultured Pseudomonadota bacterium
CTGACCCAGTGCGCGGTTCCACGACTCAAGACGGCCATCGAAGCTGGCGATGAAAATGCCGGAGTCGGCGTTGTCAAAGATGGCATGGTATTTCCGTTCGTCCAGTTCGCGCTGAAGACGCAGTGCGTGTTCCTCGTCGCGTGATGCAACCATTCGCTCGTTCAGAAGGTTGATGTCGCGAGAAAGCCGGCCGATTTCAGTTTGCTCGTGCTCTGCGGGAATGCGCAGCAGTTTGACCGAATGCGCTTGCATGCCATGCAGTTCATCGGAAATGGCTTTGATCGGGCGGATGATGCGGAGCAGAACGACGGCCAGCACGGCGCCGACGACAATCAGCAATTGCAAGCCGAGCAGTAGCGCGACGAAGCTGACATTCTCCTTGATCCGCTGGTCGTAGGCTTCCGGATCGGGCTCGATCTGAATTTCGCCAACAATTTCGTCAGGGTCGAAAGGCGAACTGATCCGCCTGAGCAGACGACCGCTTTTTGCGCGTTCAAGCATCTGCGGTGTCGCCGAAGGCTTGAATTTGCTGCTCAATACTTCCGAGCCGCTGCGGACCACGACACCGAGTACCTCGCTGTTCTTGATCAGGCCATTTGCCACCTCTTCGGCAAGCACCTGATCCTTGGTAAAGCAGGCGATCTTTACCGTGTTTTCAACGGTTTCCAGCAACTCGCCGAGCCGTGCTGAGAACTGGCGCTGCGTGCGGTTGTCGGTCACGTAGGAGGTGAGGTGGACGAAGATCAGTCCGACCGATGCGGCGACCACCAGCACCTGGAGGGCGGTGAGGTAGAGAATGCTGCGGCGCCAGACGGGTTGCATTGTTTGGTCTCCGTCAGGGGGCGAGTTCAAACACGATTTTTTCCCGGTTGCTCACCTTGCTGCGCTCCAGATAAGCGATGCCGCCAGCGTTGGCGTGCAGGGCATTGGTGACTTCTTCCGGATGCTCGGTTTGGATCGGCGGCGATGTGCGCCCGGAAAAAACCAGTCTTGCCCAATAGGCATTGATTTCTGCCGGTTCCTTATTGACCAGCGCACGGTAAAACTGCGCACGGATGGGCGATACGGGCTGATCAATGGGTTGTGCGCTCATGCCGGAAGGAAACTGGCGAAAGCGTCCGAGAAAGATGTTGATGACTTCATTACGGCTCAGCGCCTCGGTGGCGCTTGCCGGATTGACCACCACCACGAGCGTTTCTGCAGCTGCCAGCAGGGGCAGCAGCGTCAGCAGTGTTAACAGAAGTTGTCTTTGGTGTCGCATCGGGAAGATAAAATCCTTCACCGTGGTGGGCGCGGTGTTACGGATATTACCGCGCATCGCGGTCAGTGGGCAGCCTACTCGCGTGCGCTAGCCTGAACGTACGTCATTTGCGCCATGCGCTGGCAAAGAATCCGGAAAACAACTACTTTACGTTCTCTGAAAAGGAGAGTGCGATGTGCCGTTGTGGTTTTCTGGCAGTTTTGCTGCTGATCAGTTGTCCTGTCTGGGCGCAGGCGCCGGAAGCCCCCCCCATGCCGCAGACGAGAGAGCAGGCCGCTGCGCAACGCGCGCAGGCTAACAGCAGGCGGGCCGAGGCGCAGCGTGTTTACACGCAGGAGCAGAACGCTTGCTACAAAAAATTTCTGGTTAATTCCTGTCTCGACGAGGCCAAGAAGAAACACACCCAGACGGTTGTCGATGCGCGCAATTTCGAGAAACCGGCGCGTGAGTTTCTGCATGCAGAAGATCGTCGGGATCTTGAAGCCAAAGAGGCCAAGCGCGCGTCTGATCTGGTGACGCGCCAGGCCAGCCAGAAGGAGCAGGCTGCAAACTATCGCCAGGAGGAAGCCGCCAAGGCGATCGCTCGCGATGAAAAACAGGCGGCGAAGACAAGGCAGGCCGAGGAAGGCCGCAAGAAAACCGCAGATGAACAGGCGAAGAGAAAAGCCAAGCTACAAAAGCGGGCGCAAAAAGACGCCGAACGCGCGGTCAAAAGGGAGGCCAAGGCGCAGAAACAAGCCGAACGCGATGCTAAAAAAGCCGCAAAAGCGGAGGCGGTGCCAGCTAATTGAGGCTGTAGGGCCTCGCGCTGGCTCGAATCAGTCCTTGAAGCGGATGTCGCCGGCTTTTTCCGGATAGTACGCCGTCTTGTCGGCATAGTATTCGCGCAGCATCGCGAGGTCCGCTTCTTCATTGCCGGAGAGCGTAACCCAGCGTTCGACGCCAACGCGTTTGTTGCGAAAATCGAGGAATCCCAGCCCGACCGGCACCCCGGCCTCCAGTGCCAGCCGGTAAAAGCCTGACTTCCAGTGATCTGTCTTGCCGCGCGTGCCTTCCGGCGTGATGCACAGGTGAAAGCTTTCGCGCTCGGCAAACACCTTGACGAGTTGCCCCACCATCCCGGTGTGCTCGCGCCGGTTGATGGCGATGCCGCCAAGGGCGCGGGCAAGCGCGCCCAGCGGCCAACGGAACAGCGAATCCTTGCCGGCCCAGTGGACGAATATCGCGTGCTTGGCATTGAACAACAAGCCGAGCGTGAAATCCCAGTTCGAGGTGTGCGGATAAACCAACAGCACCGATTTCGGCCCTGGTGGCGGAACAAAGACGCTGCGCCAGCCAATCAGCCAATAAATGAATGTTGCCAGACGTCGTAGCATGTTGGATGCCCCCGATCGGTACTAGTCGATTCCCTGGCTGGACAGATACTCCTCGTAATTGCCGAGGTAGTTCACCACCGAGCCGTCCATGCGGATTTCAAGGATGCGCGTCGCCAGTGAGGAAACGAACTCGCGGTCGTGCGAGACGAAAACCAGCGTCCCCTTGAATTTCTCGAGTGCCGTATTGAGCGATTCGATTGACTCCATGTCGAGGTGGTTGGTCGGCTCGTCCATCACCAGCACGTTGTTCTTCATCAGCATCAGTTTGCCGAAAATCATCCGGCCTTGCTCGCCACCGGAGATGACCTTGACGGCCTTCTTCACGTCGTCACCGGAAAAGAGCAGGCGGCCAAGCGTGCCGCGGATCAGTGTTTCGATGTCGTCGCCCTCGCCCGCCGTATCGCGGGCGTAGCCGGCGATCCAGTCGGTGAGGTTGGTGTCGCTCTTGAAGTCGTCGGCGTGATCCTGCGCGTAGTAGCCGCGCCGCGCCTTTTCAGTCCATTTGATGTTGCCGAACTGCGGTTGCAGATCGCCCATCAGCAGTTTCAGGAACGTTGTCTTGCCAACGCCGTTTTCACCGATGATCGCCATTCGATCGCCGGCGTTCAGCGTGATATCGAAGTTGTTGAACAGCTTGCGCCCGCCGTCATAGGCAAAGGTGAGCTGTTCGATCTCGACGGCTTGCCGGTGCAGCTTTTCTTTTTCGTCGAAATCAAAACGAATCCACGGGTACTGGCGTGACGACGGCTTGACGTCTTCCGGCTTTAGTTTCTCAATCAGTTTCACCCGCGAGGTCGCCTGCTTGGCTTTTGATGCGTTGGCCGAGAAGCGGCGAACAAA
>CAJAHZ010000361.1 GCA_903939665.1 uncultured Pseudomonadota bacterium
GGTGTGATGCCGGTGATCAACTTGCCGGCATCGTCGAGTACGCCCGGCGTGTTGGTCAGCAACACCAGTTTTTCTGCCTTGAGAATTTCGGCAATCTTGCCCGCCACCACGTCGGCATTGATGTTGTAGGTTTCGCCGTCCTTGCCGACGCCGATGGGTGCGATGACCGGGATGAACCCCCCGGCTTCGAGATGGCCGATCAGCGCCGGGTCGATCTGCACGATGTCACCGACCTGGCCGACGTCGATCAGCTCGTCCGGATTGTCCTTGTTCTGCAACAGCAGCTTCTTGGCGCGGATGAAGTTGCCGTCCTTGCCGGTCAGGCCGACTGCTTTGCCGCCGGCGTGATTGATCAGGTTGACCACATCCTTGTTGACCTGCCCGCCGAGCACCATTTCGACGATCTCCATCGTTTCGGCATCGGTGACGCGCATGCCCTGAATGAACTCGCCCTTCTTGCCAACGCGCGCCAGCAGGTTCTCGATCTGCGGGCCGCCGCCATGGACGACGACCACGTTCATGCCGACCAGCTTGAGCAGCACCACGTCGCGCGCGAAGCATTGCTTGAGTTTCTCGTCGGTCATCGCGTTGCCGCCGTATTTGACGACAATGGTCCTGCCGTGGAATTTCTTGATATAGGGCAGCGCCTCGGCGAGGATCGATGCTTCGTCGGCGGGGGTGATCGAACGTTCAGTCATGGCGGGAATCCTTGAAAAGACCTGGTCGATTTTACGCGGCGCCGTGCCAAATAAAAAGGCCGGGCGTCGCGCTCCTGTCGCTTGCGTGCGCCAGATGCTGCCGATACAGTGACGCCATGACCGATCCCGACCTGCAACAATCCCTCCAGCAAATGCGCCCGACGCTGCTGCGCTTTGCCATGCTGCAGTTGCGCAACGAGGCTGCGGCCGAGGATGTTGTTCAGGAGACGCTGCTCGCCGCCCTCGAGGGAAAGAGCAGCTTCTCCGGTCGCTCGCAACTCAAGACCTGGGCGGTCTCCATCCTGCGTAACAAGATTGTCGATCACCTGCGCCGGGGTTCGCGCGAAGGAAGTTTGCCGCAAGTCGACGAGCAGGGCGATGAGGATTTCGACGCGCTGTTCGATGGCACCGGCCACTGGCAGGAAGCGCCCGGGGACTGGGGCGATCCTGCCAAGGTGCTTGAGCAGCGTGGTTTTTATGAGGTGCTTGAGTTGTGCATGAAGGCCTTGCCGGAGAATCTGGCGCGTGTTTTTACGATGCGGGAGGTGCTCGGTTTCGAGACGGAAGAAATTTGTAAGGAATTGAAGATGAGTTCGTCTAACTGTTGGGTGGTGCTGTATCGGGCACGCATGCGATTGCGGGAATGTCTGCAATTGCGCTGGTTTGGCGCGAGGTGAAGAGATGAAATCTTGCAAGGAAGTTCACCGGCTGGTGATCGAAGGGCAGGATCGCAAACTCGGGTTCACTGAACGTTTTTCCCTGCGTGTGCATCTGATGCTGTGCGCCGCCTGCCGTCGTTTTGATGCACAGATGGATTTGTTGCGTCAGGCGTTGCGGCGCTTCCCCGGAGATTAGGTTCGGGGAGGTTTGTGAAAACCTCACTCATCAACAGGAGACTTACATGAAAACCGAAACCTCGACATCGAACACCCTCGCTCAAGCCGCCATCGCCGGTCTGCTCGCTCTTGGTCTCTCTGCTTCGTCGGGCGCTGCTTTCGCCGCTGCCGACAAGGAAAAATGCTTCGGTGTGGCCATGACCGGCAAGAACGATTGCGGCGGCAAGTATTCGAAGCATGCCTGCGCCGGGCAATCAACCAGCGACAAGGATCCCAACGACTGGAAGTATGTTGAAAAAGGCAGCTGCGAGAAAATGGGCGGCAAGCTCAAGGCGGCTGCTGAGCTGGAGATGATGAAGAAAAAGGGCTGAGCGCGGAGTCGTCAGCATGCTCTCATTGTCACCGTCCACCACTTTACCTCTTGCTGCCGGTATCGGCCTGCGCGCGCCGCATCACGCGCAGGTGCTTGCCGGGCGGCCGGCGGTGGCGTGGTGGGAAGTGCATAGCGAGAACTTCTTCACTGCCGGCGGTGCGCCGCTGGCCTTCCTGCAAGCAATTCGCGAGGCGTATCCGGTCAGTCTGCACGGTGTCGGCCTGTCGCTTGGCGCCGTCGATATGCTGTTCGAAGCGCATCTGGAGAAGCTCGCGGCGCTGGTTGAGCGCATCCAACCGGCAGCCGTCTCCGAGCACCTGTGCTGGTCATCGGCTGGTGCGCAGCATTTCAACGACCTCCTGCCGCTGCCCTATACCGAAGCCGCTATCCAGCAAGCCTCCGCGCGGATCAGTCGCGTGCAGGATCGTCTGCAGCGGCAGATTCTGGTCGAGAACGTATCGAGCTATCTCACCTTTGCCGATTCGACGATGTGCGAATGGGATTTTCTTGTCGCCGTTGCAGCGCGTAGCGGCTGCGGCATCCTGCTCGACATCAACAACATCTACGTCTCGGCGAGCAATCACGGCTTTGCTGCAAAGACCTATATCGACGCCATTCCAGCCGCTCTGGTCGGCGAAATGCATCTCGCCGGTTTCGATCACTGCGATGACTTTCTGATCGATACGCATGGCCAGCCGGTGCATGCGCCGGTGTGGGATCTGTACGCCTATGCGCTCGAACGTCTCGGTCCGAAGCCGACGCTGATCGAGTGGGATGCCGACATTCCGTCGCTGGCTGTTCTGCAGGGCGAGGCCGCCAAAGCAGATCGGCAGTTGCAGCGCGTGGAGGCCGGCCATGTCCGCGCTGCCTGAGCTGCAGGCCGCATTGGGCGGCGGTCTACGCGGTAATGAGGGGCCCGGTTTGTGGGCGCTGTTCAGCGAACCGCAAGCCGTCGCCGAGCGTCGCTTCGCCGCCTATCGCCGCAACGTGACCGGCAACTGGCGCAGCGCGCTGGCCTCGACTTACCCGGTGCTCGCGCAACTGCTTGGTGCGCAGCGTTTTCGCGAATTGGCTGATCAGTACATTGCAACGTATCCGAGCGGTAGCGGCGACCTCAATGCCTATGGCGGTGAGTTGGCCTCCTTGCTTGATGCATCGACCTTGCGCGAGGCATTGCCTTATCTGCCCGACATCGCACGACTTGAATGGGCGCTGCTTCAGGCCTACGGCGCGGCAGATGCGGCGGACTTTGATCTTGCAGCGCTGGCCGGCGTGCCTGCCGAAGCGCAGGCAGCACTGCGTCTGCATGTCTGGCCGGCGGCCTTGCTGATCGCATCACCCTGGCCGCTTGCCGACATCTGGCAAGCGCACCAGTTGGCAACGAATGAGCGCGACGTCGCGCTGGCGGGCATCGATACCGCGCCATCCAGCGAACCGCGTTTTGCACTGGTGGGGCGTAGCGAGGGCAGTGTTTTTGCTGTTTCCTTAAATGCCGGCGAAGCCGCTTTTTTGCATGCGCTGCAAGCGGCGCAGCCGCTGGCCGAAGCGATTGCCACGGCGCTCGCTGCTGACAACCACTTCAATCCCGGTGCGACGCTGCAGCGCTTGATCGCCCTGCACACGCTGACCGGATTTCAGGAGAATAAAAATGAATAGCGCCACCCCGGCTTGCCCCAGCGCGTCTAGCCCGCTCGCCCGTGCCGCCTGCTGTATCTTGTCTTTCGCACAGCGCGCCATCGCCCTGATGGAGGCGTGGCTGACGCCGACTTTTGATCTGGCGATTCGCCTCTATGTCGCCAACGTATTCTTCAAATCCGGCCTCACAAAAATTCAGGACTGGAGCTCGACCGTCGCACTTTTTCAGTATGAATACCAGGTGCCCGTGCTGCCCCCCGAGTTGGCTGCCGTCATGGGCGCGGCCGGTGAACTGGGTCTGCCGGTGCTGCTTGCGCTGGGTCTCGCCGGGCGCTTTGGCGCGGCCGGTCTGTCGGTAATGAACGTCGTCGCCGTGATTGCGTATGCCGATCTTTCCGATCTCGGCCGGCAGGATCATGTGCTCTGGGGCGTCTTGCTGCTGGTGACACTGTTGCACGGCCCGGGGCGCTGGTCTCTGGATAGCTGGCTGAAAACGCGCTGGGCGATGCGGTGAGCCAGCCGATTTACGCTGGACGGCAAAAGCCACGGCGCGGCGTCGCGTGGCTGTTTCTCGTCGCCAGCGTGCTCGGCCTGGCGCTCGCCGGGTTTATCGCGATCAGCGCGCAGGACGTGTCGCGCAGCTCGACACCGTTGATCCGCGAGAAGCTGCCGCTGCTCGAAGATCTCGGACAGGTCGAGAAATCCCTGCTCTCGATCCAGACTTCACATCACGAGTATTTCGCCTATTCGGTCAATCGCAAGACATACCTTGAGTTGCTCGATAAATATAACAGCAGTTTTCTGCGCAGCATGGCGCGGCTCGACCAGGCCTTCCCTGGTGCGCCGCCACTGGCGAGAATTCGCGAAGTCTATGAAAACTCGTGCAAGATCGCGCCGAATCTCGATGCCCTGATGCAGGCAAGCCCGGTTGATTGGGACGAAGCGCGCGCGGTGCTGGTCGAGATTGCCATCGATTCCGGCGAAATTGACGGTCAGTTGAAAATGCTGCGTCAGGCGGTTGATGCAGACGTGATCAACGTCGGTATGTCCACCGAGAATAATGTCAATCGCATGGTCTGGCTGGTGACTGCCTACAGTGTGCTGATCTTTCTGATCGCCTTGCTGGTTGCGCATCACATCCGGGCGCGTGCCCGTGCCGAGAGCAAACTGGCCTATAACGCGCAGCATGATCTGGTGACGCGCCGTCTGAACCGGCGCGCGCTGGAAGAGACGATTTCAACGCTCGGTGAAAGCAGGCAAGTGCTGGCGATGCTGGCGCTTGAGCGCTTCAGCCGGCTGGTTGGCACACTTGGGCATGAGGTTGCTGACGCAGCACTGCGCGCGGTGGCCGAGCGTTTGATGAAGCATGCTGAAACCCTCGGTGCCGAAGTCTTCCGGCTCGATGGCGCCAATTTTGCGCTGCTTTATCCCGCCTCTCCGCTCGAGCAAAAAACACCCGCCGCCGATGCGGCAGAAATTCTCGCGTTGGTCAAAGCGCCCCTGCACGTTGGCCAGTACGAACTGCTCATTGCCGCCAGTTGCGGCGTTGCTGTTTTCCCCGATGACGGCAGCGATGCGGTGACGCTGATGCGCAATGCCAATACAGCGCTTGAACATGCGCAGCGTGGCGGCCTGCCATTTCTGGCCTACACGCCCGCGCTCAATGCGCGCAGTGCCGAGCGTCTGGCGATGGAGTCCGCCCTCGGTCACGCCGTCGAGCGCGACGAATTCGAGCTGCACTATCAGGCGCAGATGGACATTCGCAGCGGACGAGTGATCGGCGTCGAAGCGCTGATCCGCTGGCGGCGCGACGGCAAGCTAGTCTCGCCGATCGACTTCATTCCGATTGCCGAAGAATCCGGCCTGATCGTCGGTATTGGCGAATGGGTGCTGCGCGAGGCCTGCCGGCAGTCGGCGTTATGGCAGGCGCAGGGGCTTGCGTTGCTGGTCGCCGTCAATATCTCGGCACGCCAGTTTCAGGACCCAGTATTTTTCGACACCGTGCTGCAGGCGATTGCCGACAGCGGCATCAAGGCGTCGGCCATCGAACTGGAGATCACCGAAAGCCTGATCATGCAGGATCCGGAAAGAGTCGCCGGCGATTTGCGGCGTCTGCGCGAACTCGGCTTTGCGCTGGCGATTGACGATTTTGGCACCGGTCATTCCAGCCTTGCCTACCTCAAGCGTTTTCCGATTCAC
>CAJAHZ010000362.1 GCA_903939665.1 uncultured Pseudomonadota bacterium
CGACTGGGCGGTCTGCGAAACCTGACCGGAGGCATTGTGCAGTGCCGATGATGCGCTGTTGACGTCACCGATGATGCTGGAGAGCTTGCCGACCATGTTGGCCATCGAGGTCAGCAGCAGCCCGGTTTCATCCTTTGAATTCGATTCGATCTTGATGGTCAGATCGCCCAGCGCAAGCGCGTCGGCGACGCTTACGGCTTCGTTGAGCGGCGTGGTGATGCTGCGCGTCACCCACCATGCGAACAGCACGCCGATGACAATGGCCACGGCGGAGAGGATGAGCATCATCATGAAGGCCTGTTGATACTGCGCTGCGGCTGATTTTCCTACCTCGTCCATGAGTTCGCCCTGAAACTTGATCAGCGCGTTGACGCGTTGGCGATATTCGCCGCCGATCTTCTGAAAATCCGAGGTGACATAAATCCGCGCCGCATCTGTCTTGCCTTCGTCGACCAGCTTGATGATCTCGTTCTGGCCGGCGATGAAGGGTTCCCGCGATTCCAGGATCTGGTTCATCATTTCCATTCCCTTTGGCTGGTTCAGCGTCGGTTTCAACGTTTCCCACGCCTTGGCGATGCTGGCGCGACCGTTCAGAATCCGGTCCTTGGCCGCCTGTCTGGACTCTTTCGTGTCGGCCAGCACGATGTTGCGTGCGCCAACGGCAATTTCATTGACCCCGGCGAGCCCCGTTTCGAGCAACACGACCTTGGGCCACTTGTTCTTGGTGATGTCCTCAACGGAATCGTTGACCAAGGCCATGCGGGTGATGCCCAGCGCCGCGATCACGGCGAGCAGGATGAGGACAAGGCCGAAGCCCAGTCCAAGACGCATGCCGATTTTCAGGTTTTTGAACATGGTGAGTCTCCTCTTTTAAGATCACGATCAGTGACCTGTGAACGCTTGGAAGCCATCGATCCAGCCGCTATGAACATGACGCCGTCTCGGGTCGGCGCATATTGAAAACAAAGACTGCCTGTCCGTCAGTCATCCGCCGTGACACCTTGATTTCGACCGTGAACCCGTGTCCGTGGGTGTCGATCGCTTCGAATTTCCGCCAGTTGCTACCTGTGCAAAGAAGGGTGAGCTGTCTTGCCTGGTCGCCCGGTGAGCTCTCCTCGCAAAAAAGTTCCGCAATAAGCGCTGAGACCGGTCGCCCGATCAGCCGGCCATGGCCTGCCGCGAACAACTCTTCAACGGGGGCGCCGCAACCGTGAATCCTGCCCAGGCCGTCGACGATCAAGGTGCCGTAGTCGCCCGCAGATACCAATTTGTCGCGTGCATTCGGTACCGCCATGTTTCGCACCCATTGATCGACTGACAATGGAATATTAGGAAATCGTGGGCGACCGCGGTATCAGGTCAGTACCTGAGGCGGGAAGGGGGGAACACCTGATGGCGGTCAGCGTGCTGCAGCGTGCTGTCGGCACGCCGGATTTCAGGCGTCGGGTGAAATCAGCCCGGTGCGCAGGGCATAACGCACCAGCCCCGCCACTTCATGGATGTCCAGCTGTTTCATCAATTGGCTGCGATGCGTATCGACTGTTTTGGCCGAAAGATCCAGCCGTCGCGCAATTTCCTTGGTCGTCAGGCCCTCGGCGACAAGCTGCAAGACCTCGCGCTGGCGTGGCGTGAGTTGCCCGCCCGGTGGCTCGTCGCCGCGCAGGCGTTGGACATA
>CAJAHZ010000363.1 GCA_903939665.1 uncultured Pseudomonadota bacterium
CCCGACGCTGCTCACCCATCTCGCCAAGCGGCAGTTTGAGCGCCACGGCGAGCCGCCGCCCCGTCCTGGTCGCCAAGCGCTCGCGTTCACGCAGTATGGTGCCGATTGCGTCGATCAGCAGCGTGGCATGCCGCGCATCAAGCAAGGGGCGATAGGCACGCGCACTGAGGTTGAAGCACAGATAATCGGCCATTGTCCAAGCAGCACGCATCCCGGCCAGCCACTCGACCGCCAGCGCAGCAGGGCTGGCACCGATGCCGGCACCCAGACTGACGCCGATTTGCGCGCCCTTGCTTTTGCTGCGATCAACGGTTGAAAGCCGTGCCATCAGGGCGACCACACCCGGATTATGGCCAGGCTCAGGAAGCGGCGTAACGGTACCGAATTCGACACTGCCAAAGCCGCTCGACAGCAAAACGGTCGCCTGTGAGCCGTCCTTGTCGATGCCGCCAGCAAGGCCCGGTCGTTCGCGCCAGAACGCCGTGCTCATCGGTGCCGCTGTGCGAAGTCCGCCATGAAGTCGACCAGCGCGATCACCCCGGCCTCGGGCATGGCGTTATAAAGGCTGGCGCGTATGCCCCCGATGTGGCGATGGCCGCGCAAGTTGCTCAGGCCGTGTAGCGCAGCTTCGCTAATGAACAACTCGGTCAGCGCCTCGTTGGCCAGGTGAAAGCGGGCATTGGTGGTCGAGCGGTGTTCGCGCGCCACAGGGGCATGGTAGAAGCCGCCGCTACCGTCGATCGCGGCATAAAGCAGGCCGGCTTTCTGCCGATTGGCGACGGACATCGCCGCGATGCCGCCCGACTCAAGCAACCAGTCAAAAACCAGCGCCGCCAGATGGATGGCCAGCGTCGGCGGCGTATTCACGCAACTCTGCTGCTCGGCCTGCAGTCGATAGGAAAACGGCGCGGGAACGAGGGGCGCCGACCTTTCCAGCAGATCTTCGCGGACGATGACAACGGTCAGCCCGGCCGGCCCGATATTTTTCTGGGCGCTCGCGTAAACAAGGCCGAAGCGCGCAATATCCAGCGGCGCAGCAAGAAAACACGAGGTGCAGTCGGCGATCAAAGGGACATCGCCGCAATCGGGCAGATCCGGATAGGCGATACCTTCAACCGTCTCGTTTGGCGTGATATGGCAATAAGCGCTGCCGACCGGGAACGACCAGTTTTCGAGGTCTGGCGCAGCGAGGGGTGAGTCGCCTGCATGGCGCGCCACCACGGCAACCTCGGCGTAACGCTGCGCCTCGCCGATGGCGCGCTTGGCCCAATAACCGGAATCCGCGTAGGCGGCAACCCGCGAATTGCCAAGCAAGTTGAGCGGCACAATCGAAAACTGGTGCATCGCACCGCCGGCCAGAAACAGGATGCGATAGTTGTCCGGCAGGTTGAGCAGCTGGCGCAGGCAGGACTGGGCATGCGCCACGATCTCGCGAAAAGCGTCACCGGTGAACGGGCGCTCCAGCGCCGAAGCACCGCTCGCGTCGCGCAAGAAGAGATGCTCGCTGGCGCGGGCCAGCACCGCATCGGGCATGCGCGCCGGTCCGGCAGAAAAGTTCCAGGCCGGGGCCACGCGGATCAGCTGAAGAGAATGCCGCCATGCGATCCAGCCGCCATGAAAAACAGCAGCGGAATCGAAAGCATGGTATTGGTCCGCGAAGACAGGTGCGAACGGCGTGAGCAGCGCAGGCGCTCCTCGATGCTTGCCGGAACCAGCCCAAGCACCTTCTGCTGGTTAGGCCAGAGGAATACCCAGACATTGGCCATCATCAGCGTGCCGATGTACACGCCGACGCCAATCGGCGCCAGCGTTCCCTGCAGACCAAGCGCACCGAGCAGCCAGCCTTTCTGCCAAAGCATCAGCATGCCGGCGCACCAGGTCACCACGGAAGCCCAGCGAAAGAACCCGTGCTCGCGGTTGAGTAGCGCCTGAAATTGCGGACTCTGATCATTCGAGAGATCGGCCGCGCTGATTGGTCGCCAGGTCGGGCGCTGAATGACGCTGGAATAGTTATGACCAACCCAGATGACGCCGGCGAGAAAGTGGCTCCAGCGCAAGACCAGATCGATAGCCGGGGCAAAAGATAACATCTCCATGGCGCGGCTCAGACAACAAGCAGCCGCACCACGGCGGTCAACAGCACGGTCAGCAATACGCCGAGCAGGATGGTTCCGGTGGCGGTGTCGTAAGGATGGCGCATTGTCAGTCCATGAAGGCGGTGGACACCGCGCGCGGGGTACGCATGATCAGCGGCTTGCGGAAACGGATCGGCTGCGCCACGCTGCGCACCGCCTCCGTTACCAGGTGGTGCTGCGGCGACTTGCTGCAGGCCGGGTCGGTATTGGTCGCGTTGCCGGTGAGCAGGAAGGCCTGACAGCGGCAGCCGCCGAAATCCTTGTCCTTCTCGGAACACGAGCTGCACGGCTCGGGCAGCCAGTCGAGGCCGCGATATTTGCGGAATAGTGGCGATTCGTGCCACAGCCATGCCAGCGACTTGTCGCGCACCGACTCGAACTCCAGACCGGGGATGACGCGGGCTTCCTGGCAGGGCATCGCCACGCCGTCCGGCGCGACGGTCAGGTGAATGGCGCCCCAACCGTTCATGCAGGCTTTCGGACGGCCTTCGTAATAGTCGGGAATGACGAAGTAAATCGTCATGGTGTCGCCCAGCTTCTCGCGCCAGCGATTAACCAGCGCCTCGATCTCGCGCACCTGTTCAAGACTCGGCATCAGTTCGTCGCGGTTGAGCAGCGCCCAGTTGTAATACTGGATGTTGGCCAGCTCCATATATTCGATGCCAAGATCCGCCGCCCAGGCGATCATGGCGTCTACATCGGCGATATTCTGGCGGAAGACCGGCATGTTCAGGACCATCGGGAAATCATGCGCCTTGATGATGCGTGCTGCTTCCAGCTTGAGCGCGTGCGCCTTGGCGCCGACCAGCTCGTCAGTGAGCGGCTGGCGCATCGACTGCAGGGAAAGCTGCACGTGCTTCAGCCCCGCCTTTTTGAGGGCGCCCATGCGCTCGTCGGTCAAGCCAATCCCCGAAGTGATCAGGTTGGTATAAAGGCCGAGCTCGTCGGCGTAGGCCACCAGTTCTTCCAGATCATCGCGCAGCAGCGGCTCGCCGCCGGTGAAGCCGAGTTGCAGCGTACCCAGCTCGCGCGCTTCGCGCAGCACGCGCTTCCACTCGTCGGTCGTCAATTCGCTCTGGGCATAATCATCAAAATTCAGCGGATTGTTGCACCACGTGCATTTCAGCGGGCAACGGTAGGTCAGCTCAAGCGACAACCACAGGGGCAAGCCCTGCCCGTCCAGGCTCAAACCACTCGATTCTTTCGGCATGATGATCTCCTCATGGTGCTCATTATTTTATGCGCGGGGCCGCATCTGGACGCCCGCTTCCCAATCGCCCATTGTTCGCCACAATGAGCGAACATGCGCCGAGATTGGCGCGAGATTGCCGTCGTTCTTTTTTGCGGCGAGGCCTCACGAATTTCATGAGACAGCGACAAAGCGGGTTTCAGGTGTCGCGGCAAGCGGCCAGACGTTCGAGCGCAGCGATGCACGCAGCGGCCATATCGGGCGCCAAAGCGCCATGACGACCACCGGCAACGAGTTGCCACTGCGCCTCCGGCCACGCACGATGCAGCCGCTCGGCAGTGCGCGGCGGGCACACCGGATCGTCGCTGCCCTGCACGATGACCGTCGAAATGTGGCGGATGCACCCGATATCGGCGAGCAGTTCGGTGGCATCGACGAAGCAGCGCTGCGCAAGATAGTGTGCCTGCACGGCGGTCTTGGCCAGTTGCCGGGCGTCCGGCGCCGTGTCGAGCGGCGCTTCTCCCATCAGAGCGCGTTCATAGTCGAGCCAGTGACGAGCCGCTGCTGCACGTACCGGAAAATTGCCAGACAGCAGACGACTGGTATAGGCGCGCAACAGGTCTTCGCGCTCATTTTCCGGCACACCGGCAGCCAGCGCCTGCCAGGCCTGCGGTGCGCCGCGATCAGCACCTTGGGCGTAGCACCGCAACTCATCGTCTGAGCCAAGGAAAATACCGCGCAACACCAGGCCGCTGACCCGTTCCGGGTGCCGTCGCGCATAGGCCAGCGCAAGCAGGCTCCCCCAGGAACCACCGAAGACGATCCAGCGCTCGATGCCCAGCGTTTCACGGATCAACTCGATGTCGGCCAGCAGATGGTCGGTGGTATTGGCGTGCAGACCGCCCAGCGGCGTACTGCGACCACAACCGCGCTGATCAAACAGCACGGCGCGAAAACGCGCCGGATCGAAGAAGCGGCGCTGCGCCGGCGAACAACCACTACCCGGCCCGCCATGCAGAAAGACGACCGGCACACCGTCCGGTCGACCGCATTCCTCGACGTACAGGCGGTGGCCATCGCCGGCCGCCAGAAACTGTTCGCGGTACGGAACCGTCTCTGCAAACAGCGGGTGTGCCACGGCGGTTTAGAACACGTACTGCGCGCTGGCGCCAGCCAGCCAGTTGCGCCCCGGTGCGCCTTCGTAGAAACGGCCACTTGTGTCGCCAACAATTACCGAACCGACGTAGCTGCGGTCAAAGGCGTTGTTCAGGCGAACAAACTCGCGCACGCGCCACCCGCCGGATTTCTGCTCGGCGCCAACACGTAAATTGGCGATCAGGTAGCCGGGAGCCGTGTGGTCGGTATTGCTGTCAGCGACGTAAATCTTGCTGCTGGCCACTGTCTCGACCGCTGCACTGAGACCGGAAGGAGCGTCTTTCCAGGCCAGTTCGCCGTAGAAGGAGGCCGCAGGTACGCCGGGCAGCTTGTTGCCGGCAGGCACGACCACGTTGGTCAGGCCAGTGGTGAACGATTCATCATAGGTCGCGTCCAGACGGGTGATGGCAATTCGCCCGCTGAAACCGTGGCGCCAAACCGTGTCCAGCGAAAGCTCCACGCCACGCCGCAGGGTATGCCCGGCATTCTTGTAGCTGGTACGACCGCTCGATGAAGCATCCACCACCAGTTCATCCTCGGTACGCACCTCGAACAGCGCCAGATTAACGCGGGTGTCGCTGCCAACGAATGCCTTGGCGCCGACTTCAAAGTGCTTGCTGCGCGCGGCCTGAAGATTGAAATTGAAGGTACCGCCAGTGCCCGAGTAGAACATCTCGTTGAGCGTCGGCGTCTCAAAACCGCGCGCCGCGCTAGCGTACAGATTAAGGGCTGACGTGGCCTTATAAAGAACGCCAATCATCGGCGTCGTGCTGCTGTAGGTCACGTTACCGCTGTCATTGCCATTACCGGCAACCACATACTTGTCGTCGACCGACACACGCATCGCGCTATGACGCAGACCGCCGGTAAGGCTCCACTGCCCGCTCTGCCATTCGGATTGGATATAGGGATCGAGACTCGAAACAACATCCTGTTCATTACGCCTGAGTGCGCCCTTAACCCCAAGCTGGCTACCGATGAAATTCTCGTAGCCGCGACGATCGTCGGAGGAGCGATCGTAATCGACGCCCACCGTCGTCGTCAGGCTGCCGCTACCCATCTGGCGCACGGCAATCCAGCGCGCGCCAAAGCCCCCGAAATCACGGTCAAAATCGACCACGCCACCGGGGTGGCTGGGCGGCAGCTGAAAAGCTTTCGAGAACGACTGATACTGGATCACCTGCCGATTACCAGCGTAGGTCGAGAGTTGCAAACGATCCTCGCCGAAACGACGCTCGTAGGTCGCACCACCCTGAACGTGGTCAATGCTCTTGCGCGTGTTGTAACGATCGGCAAACGTTTTTCCCAAGGCAGCAAGAGCGGGGTCGATTTCGTTGCTGCGCGGATCGCGCTGGAAAGTCGCCCACTTCACGCCAAGCGCATCCTGCGTGTCGTGCTGAGTCAACTGATTGGCAATCAGGGTCAGCCGGCTGTCGGCATCCAGGTCGGCGGTCAGCTTGACCATCGCCTGATCGCGCGTTGCTGCGCTGTGGTCGCGGAAACCGTCGGTGGAAAAACGCGAGGCATCAATGACGTAACCCAGATTGCCCACTTTGCCCTGCGCCGCAACATCGGCCTTCCAGGAGCCATAGCTACCGCCCGACACCGAGGTTTCAACGGACGGCGCACCCTGACCATCGCGCGTAAAGAGCTGGATCACGCCGCCGGCATGATTGCCATAAATTGCCGAAAACGGCCCACGCAACACTTCGATGCGCTCAGCCTGATCGAGATTGAAAGTCGCTGCCTGGCCCTGCCCGTCGGGCATGCTGGCCGGAATGCCATCGGCGATCAGCTTGATGCCGCGCACACCAAAGGCTGAACGCGCACCGAAACCACGCGATGAGATTTGCAGATCCTGTGCGTAGTTCTGACGATTCTGCACGGTAATTCCAGGCACGGCGACCAGCGCCTCGGAGGCATTGACGCGCGCCTGCCCCTCCGTAATGCGGGCACGATCCACCACATCAATTGCCGCCGGCAGATCAAAGCTCGAATGCTCGACACGGCTGCCGGTAATAACCACGGGGCTCAACACCGGCATACGGGCATCGGCGCTGACGGGGACATCGTTGGTTTCGGCAGCTGCCAACATGGGCAACGGCGCAAATAGTGCTGAAACCAGAGCGACGGACAGGCGCTGAGCGCAGGACTTGCGTTGATTGGCAAACATGAGAGGGGCTTCCTGGCGCTTAACGGGCCCGAATTATAACCCCGGTAACAACACCGCACATTGGGCAATGAGCCAACTTTTTCTCATGATTTTGACGAGTTGCGGAGAAGCAAAGCTACCCACTA
>CAJAHZ010000364.1 GCA_903939665.1 uncultured Pseudomonadota bacterium
ACATTGTCTATGTCCTTGAAGTCAATCCGCGTGCTTCGCGCACGGTTCCTTTCGTCTCCAAGGCCACCGGCCTGCAACTGGCAAAGATTGCTGCGCGCTGCATGGCCGGGCAGTCGCTGGCCAGTCAGGGCGTCACCCGCGAAATTATTCCGCCATATTATTCGGTCAAGGAAGCGGTATTCCCGTTCGCCAAGTTCCCTGGCGTCGATACCATTCTCGGTCCCGAAATGAAGTCCACCGGCGAGGTGATGGGCGTTGGCTTGAGCTTCGCCGAGGCTTTCATCAAGAGCCAGTTGGCGGCGAGCGTCAAACTGCCGAGTTCGGGCAAGGTGTTCATCAGCGTCAAGCATTCGGACAAAGGCAAGGCCGTCGATATTGCCCGCGACCTGCACGATGCCGGATTCACCATCCTCGCCACGCGTGGCACGGCGGTGGCGATTGAGGCCGCCGGCATTCCGGTCACGCCGGTGAACAAGGTAACCGAAGGTCGCCCGCACATCGTCGATATGATCAAGAACAACGAGATTTCCCTGATCATCAATACCGTGGACGAGAAGCGCAAGGCCATTAACGACTCGCGTTCGATCCGCACCTCGGGGCTCGCTGCGCGGGTGACGAGCTATACGACAATCTGGGGCGCTGAAGCTGCCGCCGTCGGTATCAAGAATCGAGGCGAACTGGTGGTTTACCCGATTCAGGAACTTCACAAACAGCTTGGCTGATTAAACCCAAAACCGCCGGGAACGCCCGTTATTCGGGCGCCGGCGGTTTTGCTTTGGTAGTAACGAATTGAGTAATGACCATGAGCAAAGTACCTCTGACTGTTAAAGGCGCCGAAAAACTCCGCGCCGAACTGCATCAACTGAAAGCAGTTGAGCGGCCCTCCGTGATCGCCGCGATTGCCGAGGCGCGTTCGCACGGCGACCTTTCCGAAAATGCCGAATACGACGCCGCCAAGGAGCGTCAGGGTTTCGTCGAGGGGCGTATCCAGGAGGTCGAGGGCAAACTGTCGCACGCGCAGATTATCGACCCCAAGCTGCTTGATGCCGATGGGCGTTGCGTTTTCGGTGCGACGCTCGATCTTGAGGATCAGGATTCCGGCGCCAAGGTGAGCTACCAGATTGTCGGCGAGGACGAGGCCGACATCAAGGGCGGCAAGATTTCGATCAATTCGCCGATTGCCCGTGCACTGATCGGAAAATTTGCCGGTGACATTGCCCAGGTGCAGGCACCGGGCGGGCTGCGCGAATACGAAGTGCTTGAAGTTCGCTACGAATAGGCAATTGGCCGATGTTGCGACGCCTTTCCGATGCGCTTTATTTCGCGACCCTGACATTGTGGGTCGGTGGCTTGTGGGCGATCGGCTATCTTGTGGCGCCGATGCTGTTTGCCAATCTGGCAGACCGCCAAGTGGCTGCCATGCTTGCCGGCAAGCTATTCGTCCTGATCGGCTGGATTGGCCTGGGCTGTGCCGCCTACCTGTTGGTTTTCATGCTGTTGCGTAGCGGCAG
>CAJAHZ010000365.1 GCA_903939665.1 uncultured Pseudomonadota bacterium
CCTCGGTCGCATTGCCGCACAGGAGATCGCTGCGCGGGCCAAAGGCAGCGAACCGCCCAAACTTCTCCCCGACAGCGTTTGCTATGTGCATACCAACGTCGAACCGATGGAAATGATGCGTATCGACGCACTGTATCGCTTGCGCGGTGACGGACTCATTGTGCAGACAACCAAACAAAGCTTCGATCCCAATCCACGGGGTGAAGATGTGCAGTGGGCAGAATCAATGTATAGCGAGTTTCTGGCGTTCAACCACCCGTAGGCAGAGCGATTTAATGCCGCGCAAAGACGCTGGTCTTGCCGTCCGGGGCAACGAGCAGCGTGTTGTACATCTCGCGCCGCACCTGGCGTTCGCCGCTTCCGCTGTCGAGGATAGTGCATGCCGTATCGCAAACCGGATTCGACACCTCGCGACCTGGCGCGCCGGCAGGCAGTCCGGGCACGGCAAGACCGCGCGCTTTGGGTTTTTCAAGCAACAGCAACTTGATGTCGTCTGCCGAAACATGGCCCTCGACAAAATAGCCGCCAACCGTCGCCGTCTGCACCGACGCCACCGCAGCAGGCACCTTCAAACGCCGTTTCAGCGCCGGCATGTCGGCGGTTTCCTTAAGCACCACCGAAAAGCCGTTCTCACGCAGATGATCCGCCCAGTCAATGCAGGCCAGGCACAAGTTCGGCAGATACACTTCGATTGTAGGCAATGCGGACGGCACATCGCTCCCGACCGCCTGCGCTCCGCACAGTGGCAGCGCCAATGAAATGGCGATCACGACACGAATCATGGATTTCTCAAGCATTCCAACACTCCGGCCAAAGCCCAAGGGCAGCATTCTCCCCTGCATCAAAGGCAGCGGCAATCACTAAAAATCGGCAAAAAACAACGCGTCAAACTTGACCGCAACGACGCGGCTGAACATACTTCGTTTTGAACCGCTGCATTTTCAATCAAACGGAGACTATTTTGTCCGACCCCATTGACCTGATCAAAGCAATTCGAACAGGCCGGCTTTCAGAAGTTCTTGCCGCGCTTGACGCCGGCGCTCAAGTTGAGTTGTGCGACGGCCAAGGCGACCCCGGGCTGCCGCTGGCGATTGCCTGTTTCCTGGGACACGTAGACATTGTCAGGGAACTGATTATCCGTGGCGCAAAAGTAAACTTTACTGACAATAGCGAACCGACCTCGCCCCTCTCCATGGCCTTTCGGGGAGGCCGGAAGGAGGTCATCAGAGCCTTGATTGAACTGGGCGCAGAAGTCCCCGCTGGCATGCAGACCGGACTAACCGAGCCGGAAATGATGGTGGCCCGCCTGAAGGCCCAGCAGCACGCGGAGAATGCGTCAAAAGCCGCCCCGTCCCTTGATGACCTTCCCGAATTTGAAGAAATCGAAATGATTCGCTGCTTCGGCACGGATACGGGGGTACTTGATGCAGACATGATGCGCGCTGCCCGGGAAATGACCAAGAAAGACAAACCCGGTTAATCCTCGGCAGATGCTGCGTCAACTGCCGAGTCACAGCCAGCACCCGCGGCAATCCAGCGCTTCACGCGCCGCCGGACAAAGCTTTCAGAACACCGCGGCAGACCACGCAGATAAGTCATCGGGCTGACCAGCAAACCGCAGCGGTAGTGCTGCGCGGCGCCATCCCACAGCAAGGCGCGACAAGGCCCGCGCCACTGCAGCAATAGCACGCGCGCCACCGGGCAGGTCTGGGCTGAACAACACACGCCGCAACCGTTGCATGATTCGCCGAGCCCCGGTTTGAGCGGCGCCGCCCGGTGCAGGAAGATGATCTGGCGAGATTCAATCCTCAAGCTCAGCCTTGGCCAACTCAACGTCGAGCCGCTCCATGGCGTCCATCGGCTCGCAGGCAGCGGCCTCCTGATACAAACGCTCGGCGTCTTTCATCCGTGAGTTACCGAACATCATGACCAATCCATTGGCAAACTCGACACGGGCGATTGCCGAGTCAGGGTTAAGCTTGAGCGCTGTTTCAAAATGCTCGACACCAGCGCTCTTCTTGGCGCCGTAGGTCAGGCCACCCACCAGCGAACCCACCTTGTCGATCACCTCGGCATGGTAAGTACCGAGCCCGATGTGCGCATCGGCATGCTTTGCGTCAAGCGCAATCGCCCGCGTCAGGCTGTGCTTGATCTTTCCGCCGAGGCCCTGAGCCAGCGCCTTGACAACCGAAATACACTGGCTATAACGGCCTAGTGCATAAGCATGAAGATACCAGGCGTTGGCGGCGTCCGGCATCGCTTTCTGCTGCGCTTCGCAACGCTGTGCCACCTCGAGAAGCAGGGCGAGCTTGCGCTCTTCGTCGGTTTCCAGATAGTTGGTGTAAATAGCAGCGGCCTTGTTGGCGACGTTGTAACCGGCCATGCCGCAGGCCAGACCGAGTTCGACTGCCTTGCCAAAATCACCGGCATGATAAGCGCGCCAGGCATCCTGCAATTTGGTGTCGTCGGGAAAAGGTTCGCAGTCACCGCGATGCAGACGAGCCCAGTTTTTCTTCAGCGCGGCGCCGGCGTAGCCAAATGCCTTTTCAGGGTGGGGGAATTTCTTCCAGGCCATGTATGCTCCTCCAGAGTAATGAATGTTGTTATGCCTTATTGCCTGACATATTCGCCCGACAGCTTCTCCAGCAATGTCCTTGCCTCACCGAGCAGAAACGGTGAGACCATGGCCATGACCTGATAGACGCCACGCCCGATGCGCCCACTCTCCACGTTGGCGCGCGGATTGCAAGCGTACTCGAATGATAGCCAATAGGTCGCGATCGCCGCCATGTTGGTCGCCAGCGCCTGCAACTCGCCCGGCGTGGCGCGCATGGTGCCTGCCGCAACCAGCCCCTCGCAAAGCGCCTGTGCGGTGCGCACCTTGTGCGCCAAAATTTTCTTGAAATGAATTTCCAGCGTGCGATTGCGCGTCAGCAGATCGTTAAGATCGCGGTAGAGGAAGCGGTACTTCCAGATATTTTCGAACAGAAGATGCAGAAATAACCAGATATCATCGACATCGGCCTGCCGCCGGGTCGGCGTAGCAAGGGTCTCCTCGATGGCTCGTTCAAAGTCGGCAAAAATCGACTCAACGATCTCGTCCTTGTTATGAAAGTGATAATAAAGATTGCCCGGACTGATGTTCATCTCGTCGGCAATCACGGTGGTGGTCACGTTCGGCTCGCCGAAATCGTTAAACAGCCGAAGGCTGGTTTCGAGGATACGCTCGCGCGTTCGACGCTTCGGTTTTTTATCCATGGGCGGGTATGCCGTCATTGTGATTGCTTCAGGCAACGAGCATAGCACTGCCAGCTAATGCGGGGAATCTCAGGCAATAGGCTGAATGGATCAAAGCGCCCGCTGCTGCAACCAATGCTCCAGATCCTGCAAGGAGGCATCGAGCGCACCGACCGTTGCCGCAAGATCAGAATGCCGTTTATGCGGCAACAGCGAACGACGATGATCCTTCAGTACCGAAACATTCAGATGGATGCCGTGTCGTTCGAAGATGGGCCCAAGTTCATGACGGCGCCTGTAAAGGTCCGTACGCGTACGCTGATAGGCATGCTCGCACAATCGACTTCGGCTGCGATAGCTGAAGACGTTGGTAAAAAACATATCGGCATCATCACGCGTCGGCTCGAACAGGACGACATCGGCCCCCTCGAATTCGATCTTGTAGCGATCCATACCGGCGCGCATGCGCGAGTGAATGATGGCGCGAAAAGTTTGCGAGAGGACGACAGGCAGGCCACCATCGACAAGATGTTCGGGCGTATGCGCCAGACGCTCGCGATGCGGACGCTTGGCCGCCAACGCCGAGTCGAAGGGCACCAGCGGGTTGATGCAGATCACCAGTTCGGCGCCTTCGCGCAACGCAACCGAGGCGTGCAAGGTCTTGATCAGCGCCCCGTCAACGAAATAGCGTTCACCAATCTTTACCGGCGGAAACAAGCCCGGCAAAGCGGCGCTGGCCTGAACGGCAACGGAAACCGGCACCTCGTCGTAACCGGCCCCGCCAAAAGCGACGGATTCGCCGGAATCAAGATCAGTCGCGACGAGAAAGAGTTTGTGCTTCAGTTTGCGAAAATCGTTGCTTCGCCCGGGTGCAGAGAAAAGCTTGCTGAGTAATTCATCGATGCCGGCATTGTCAAACACCCCTGCCGGTATGGCGTGACTGAGGCGTTGAAAAACCTCGAACAGCCCAAGATGCCACGGATCGGAAAGATAGTGCCGAAACGACGACCAGAGCAGCGGCGGTACCGACAGCGCACGTTTTAAGTACTCTGCGAAGGCGGGGCGCAACAACATCTCCGGATCGAACACCTCGTCGGTTTGATTCTCGACGAGCATTCGCGCCAGCGTGGCCGGGCCCAGACCATTGGCCAAAGCGGCAGCGATAAACCCGCCTGAACTGACACCGACATAAATATCAAATCCGTTGAAATCAGCGCCTTCAAGCGCCTCGGCCAGCGCGGCCATGGCACCGACTTCATAGATGCCACCGACCGGCCCGCCACCCGCAAGCGCCAGCCCGATCTTCGGACGCCGGGTTGCTGCGGCCATTGATTACCTCCTCCCTCAAAATCGACGGCGACGGGAACGGACAGATGCCGCATCCCGACGCCTTCGTGTCGCTCAAGTGCGCCGACAAATCGCTATCTGACGGCCCCGGGTTGCCGACCGCCTGAATGCGGCACCGGGGTCAACCGTGGCTCTTGGCGATATTCTTCAACACATCGGCAGGCGTCACCGACGGGACGGCCTTAAGCGCCGCCGTTTTGGCTACAGGCTTGGCCGGCGCCTTCCTGACGACAGGCTTCGCGACGGCTTTCACTGCCGGCTTGGCGACCGGCTTGGCGACCGGCTTGGCGGTCGGTTTGGCCGCAGGCTTGGCAACTGCCTTCGCGGCAACGGGCTTCGCAGCGGGCTTCGCCGCCGCCTTGGCTTTCTCTTCGGTCAGCGCGTGCACCACAGCGGTCAACTCAACCACCCGCTTGGACAGCTTGTCGATATCTTTCTTGCTGGGTACGCCAAGACTCCCCAAGGCGCGCGCCACACGGTCTTCAAACACCTGCTCCAGACGATCCCACGTACCAGCAGCCCTGCCAGCGACCTGAGCGATCTTCTCGTCGGTCACCTTGCGCGTTTTCGACTGGATATTCTCGCCTTCCTTGACCAGCGCGTCGAACACCTTGCCCCCTTCTTCCTGCGCTTTGGCGAATGCACCAAGACCGGCCAGCCAGATTTGCTGCGCCGACTCCTTGACCGTGGCAGCGAGTTGGTTCTCACTCAAACCGCCGGCCAATGCTTTTAGTTTCTTGCCCATGTCGATCTCCTTCGTGGTGTTAATTAAAAGATTCGCAAGATTTTTACTTGCCCTCGTAATCCAGTCTAGTGACAATATCTAGAGGAAGCATACTAATAAGCCAGCGCCTTTTCTTCTATGGTGCAGTGGTGTTGCGCTCTGGATCAAAAAAATTTTCGAACAAGAACTCAGGAGACAGGAATGAATTATTTCGTAACCGGCGCCACCGGGTTTATCGGCAAACGACTCGTCGCCAAATTGCTCGCCCGGCCAGGCAGCGTGGTCTATTTCCTCACCCGCGAGACAGAGTTGCCGCGTCTCGAAGCCTTGTACGAATACTGGAATGCAGACAATACCCGCGTCATACCGATTGTCGGCGACCTCACCGCACCGCAACTTGGCGTGGCTAAAAAAGACATTACGAAACTGAAAAAGAAGGTCACGCACTTCTTTCACCTGGCCGCCATCTACGACCTGAGCGCCAGCGCCGAAGACCAGCAGCGCGCCAACGTCGACGGCACGCGCAACACGGTCAGCTTTGCCGAGGAAATCGGTGCCAAAAATTTCCACCTGGTCAGTTCGATCGCCTCCGCCGGCCTGTTTGAAGGGCTGTTCCGTGAAGACATGTTCGAAGAAGCCGAAAACCTCGACAACCCCTACTTTCGCACCAAGCACGACTCCGAAGCGATCGTACGCAAGGAGTGCACCATTCCGTGGCGAATTTTCCGCCCAGCCATTGTCGTCGGCGATTCGCGCACCGGCGAGATGGACAAGATCGACGGCCCCTATTACTTTTTCAAGCTGATCCAGAAGCTGCGCAAGCTTCTGCCGAGCTGGATGCCGACGATCGGCATCGAAGGCGGACGCATCAACGTCGTGCCGGTCGATTTCGTCGTCGCCGCAATGGATCACATCGCGCACCTGCCAAAAGAAAGCGGCAAGTGCTTCCACCTCACCGACCCCTCGCCGATGCGTGTCGGCGACCTGCTCAACACCTTCGCCCGCGCCGCGCACGCCCCCGAGATGACGATGCGCATCAATGCCGCGCTGCTCGGCTTCATCCCGCGCTCGGTACGCAAGGCCCTAACTGCACTGACGCCGGTACGCCGCATTCAGCACGCCGTGATGAAGGATCTGGGCCTGCCCGACAATATTTTGGAGTTCATCAACTACCCGACCCGCTTTGATTGCCGCGAAACCTTGCGCGTACTCAAAGGCACCGACATCGCCGTACCGCCACTCGACACCTACGCCTGGCGGCTGTGGGACTACTGGGAACGCCACCTTGACCCGGATCTGTTCATCGACCGCACGCTGCGTGGCCAGGTAGAAGGCAAGGTTGTGCTGGTCACCGGCGGCTCGTCGGGCATTGGCAAGGCAACGATCCGCAAGATCGCCGAAGCCGGCGCCATCGCCGTAACCATCGCGCGCGATGCCGAGCAACTGGAACAAACGCGCCTTGAATTCGAGGCGGCCGGACTGCAACTGATCACCCACGTGGTGGATATTGCCATTGCCGATCAGTGCAATGCCTTCGTCAATCTGATGAACGAAAAATATGGCGGTGTCGATATTCTGGTCAATAACGCCGGGCGCTCGATCCGCCGCGGCATCGAGAACTCGTTCGACCGCTTTCACGACTTCGAGCGCACCATGGAGGTCAATTACTTCGGCGCGCTGCGCCTGACCATGGGTCTCCTGCCGGGCATGCTCGCCAAGCGCAAAGGCCAGGTAGTCAATATCTCGTCCATCGGCGTCCTGACCAACGCACCTCGCTTCTCGGCCTATGTCGCATCGAAGGCTGCGATGGACGCCTGGACACGCTGCGCAGCGTCGGAGTTTGCCGATCGTCACATCGAGTTCACAACGATCAACATGCCGCTCGTCAAAACGCCAATGATTGCGCCAACCAAGTTCTACGACAACGTCCCGACCCTGTCGCCGGATGAAGCCGCAGACCTGGTGATTGAAGCCATTATTCACAA
>CAJAHZ010000366.1 GCA_903939665.1 uncultured Pseudomonadota bacterium
AATCGAATGCTGGAAGAAAATTCAGTACCCACCCTGTGGTTATCCAATTCGATTAATGACATCGATCCGGCGTTTATTCGCCGCTTCGACATGGTCATCGAATTACCCGTGCCACCAAAAAAGCAGCGGGCGCGCATTATCAATGATGCGTGCTCTGACTTGCTTGACGCCACGGGTATAGAACGAATCGCCGAGTCTGAATCGCTAGCTCCTGCGGTGGTCACGAGGGCAGCATCGGTCGTTCGGTCGATTCGCGAAGAACTGGGTGACAAGGGGTCCGCGCACGCTCTGGAACTACTCATTTGCAACACGCTGGAGGCGCAAGGCCACAAGCCGATTAAAAAAAACGACCCCAATCGCCTGCCGGAAATCTACGATCCGTGCTTCATTCATGCCGATGCCGATTTGGCCCAAATCGCCACAGGGCTGGTGCAATCGAAATCTGGCCGCCTGTGCCTGTACGGGCCACCAGGCACTGGAAAAACAGCCTACGGGCGCTGGCTGGCCGAACAAATGGGCATCCCGCTGCAGGTCAAGCGCGCCTCGGATCTGATGTCCATGTGGCTTGGCGAATGCGAAAAAAACATCGCACGCGCCTTCAAACAGGCTGAGCAGGACGGTGCCCTGTTGTTGATTGATGAGGTGGATAGCTTCTTGCAGGATCGCCGTGGCGCTCAGCGTAGTTGGGAGGTCAGCCAAGTCAACGAGATGCTGACGCAAATGGAGTCATTCCCCGGCGTATTCATCGCTTCGACCAATCTGATGGAAGGGCTCGACCAGGCAGCGCTTCGCCGCTTTGATCTCAAGGTGAAGTTTGATTTTTTAAAACCTGAACAGTCATGGGAGTTGTTGCGTCGCTATTGCACCAAACTGGAACTCGCTACGCCGCAACCGGAGCAATTGGCCAAGGTCATGCGTTTGCAGAAGCTGACGCCGGGCGATTTCGCTGCCGTGGTTCGTCAGAACCGATTCCGCCCTATCACCTCTTCCGCCGCGCTGGTCGCCGCGCTCGAGGCTGAGTGTGCGGTAAAGGAAGGCGCAAAAGCATCCATAGGTTTTCGCTGAAATAAAAATCGCGCCTTATTTCAAAACTACGCGGAGGCACAAAAATGAATCGCAGGAAGTTTTTTACGACAGTTGGTGGTCTTGTCATCGTTGCTGGCCCTGTCTGGTCTGCACCAAACATCGAGAACCAGAGACCCCTCGAAGTAACAGGTGACGCGCCGCCGAAAAGGCAGGTGTTTCTTGATGCTGAAACGACAGGTTGTTGGCCCGAAGATGGGCACCGGATTATTTCAATCGGCGCCGTAGAGGTGATCAATGGCGAAAAAACCGGACGACGCTATTGTAGATTTCTCGATCCTGGGCGAGATATGTACGCAGCCGCTCACGAAGTACACGGGTTTGACCCGGGATTTTTCACTGGACTGCCTCTATTTGAGAACGTCTGGAACGACCTCAAGCGCTTCATTCAGAGTTCCGAACTCCTGGTACATAACGCGCCGTTCGATATTGATTTTCTGAATTCCGAGCTTGCCCGTATCAACGCTTTACCAATTGAGCAGCACTGTTCGAATATCACAGACACATTGGTCATGGCCAGAGCGCTTCATAGAGGAATGCGCAATGATCTGACTTCTCTGGGTGTGCGGTATGGAATCATCTCCTATTCCGATGGGTTTGTTCGAAACCCGATTGCTAACGCCGAGCGCTTGGCACTGGTATATCGTGCCATGAGCGCAAGCGGTGTTGAGAAAAACATCGGTAAAATCTGAACGGCTGACCAACAGGCCAGCCGCGAGACGGTTGGCTATATCTCGGTTTGCTCAGAAATCTCCAGCGCATCGTCAACTTCAATCCCCAGATAACGCACGGTACTTTCCAGTCTATGTCCCGCAGTACATAGACTGGACTATCTCCCGCGCCGGACTATGTCCCGCAGCCCATGCAAACGCCAATGGTCGGGCACGCACATGCACTTCGCGGAACATAGTTGGCCGCGCTACAAGCCCTTGAGGAACGCGAGTAGCGGATCATCGGGCCGGTACCGACCGGGTTTGCCCTCTGGTGGATTCGTCTTATCGAGAACGGCTTGCTTCATCGCCAAGTCGGCATCCAGATAGATCTGCGTCGTCTCGATTGACGCATGTCCGAGCCATAGCGCGATCGTCGATTGCTCAACGCCCTCTTGCAGCAAATCCATGGCAGTCGTATGGCGCAGCACATGTGGACTCACACGCTTGCTATTCAGTGACGAGCACGTCACAGCGGCCGCTCTAACGTGCTTGTTGAGCAGGTAGTGCACGCCGTGAGAGCTCAGATTGCCACCACGTGCGTTCGGAAACAGTGGCTGGCCCTCGCTCAGCGGCGGCTCTCGTGCCCACGCAGCCAGCACAGCGCGTGTATTCTTGCTCAGTGGTGTGCACCGCTCCTTGCGTCCCTTGCCGATGACCCTAACGTGGGCACCAACGCCGACGCACAAATCCTCATGCCGCAGGCTTGTCAGCTCCGACAGCCTCAACCCGGTCTGCACAGCCAGAAGTAGCAATGCGTGATCACGGCGACCCGACCAGCTTCGTTGATCTGGAGCGGCCAGTAGCGCGTCGACCTCCTGTCGGCTGAGGAATGGCACCAGCGTGCGCGTGAACCGCTTGGCCGGAATGGCGAGAACGCGCTGG
>CAJAHZ010000367.1 GCA_903939665.1 uncultured Pseudomonadota bacterium
AGTGGGCATCGCGGATATGCAGCGACCACACATTGGGGACAAGATTGCGCCACGAAGCGATTTCAATCTTGATGCCCAGGCCCGCCAAAAATCCCGACATATTGGCGATGGTTTGTTCAAGCGGCAGATCCTTGCCGGCGATATAGGTGCTTGCTTCCGAAGCCGCGCTCGTACCCCGACCCAGCGTCAGCAAGGCCTGAGCATCGGCATCCAGATTTTCCACTTCCTCGATCACAAACCCGGGCCCGGCTTGCACCGCCTTTTTCACCGTGCAGCGATCGATGGAACGCAAAATGCCCTGACGGTCCTTGGCGGAGAGTTCCGCCGGCAACTCGACCTGGATCTTGAAAATCTGCTTATAGCGGTTTTCGGGATCGACAATATTGTTCTGCGACAGGCGGATGTTGTCAGTGGGAATATTGCGCGTGTCGCAGTACAACTTTACAAAGTAAGCCGCACACAAAGCCGATGACGCCAGAAAGTAATCGAACGGCCCCGGGGCGGAGCCATCGCCCTTATAACGGATAGGCTGGTCAGCGATTACCGTGAAGTCATCGAATTTGGCCTCAAGACGAAGCTTGTCGAGAAAGTTGACCTTAATTTCCATGCGGGAATCCCAAAATAGCGTTCAAAACGAATCAAAAACGATTGGCCGCTATTATCGGATTTTCCCAGTGAAAAATCCGCGCTTCTTAGCTATTCGAGGCGCCGGGGTGCTGACGTCGACAATGGCATCCACCGCCGCGACAAACGTTGCAGAAATCCGGCACACCACAAATCTCGTTTATCTCGCCAGCACGCGCTACAACCTCGACATGACGAGCGAGAAATGGAACAAGGTCGGTTTCCATGCCTCGCGCGAGGATGGGCAGGTGATGGTCTGAGAAAAAGCGGAGCCTCCCGTTTTCGATGATTACGCCAGCGCTTGAGGCCACCTATCTGATCGCCCTCTGCAGCGGCGAATAACGCCGCTGGCGTTACCTCGGCCAGGATGCGCGAAACGCCGCCTGGTGGCGCAATGCCGAAATTGGACAGGAATTCAGTGAGGGAAGCGTGATGTACGCATGGTCTATTGTCAGCCGCCTGAACGCCGATCAAGGCGAGAACTGAAGGGAGTTGCCCTGTACCGCACATCGGCTAAGGCAGAATAAATTCATCCAATGATGCCTACCCATAAAAACAGCCCGTCACAACGGGCTGTTTTTATTACCGAGTGCTGACGGGATCAGGACCTGCGATACAAGCGGAAAGCGGCTGTCGATTTCAAAGGAAACGCCGGATAATCACAGCGCGTTAATGAGCTGAGTCCTCGCCTGATCTGCATCAGTGAACTGAAAACCTGCCCTGAATCCCTTCTGCCCGACGCAAACGCAGTAAACCACCTTTGCCGACCCTTGCACGACATGTGTCTTGCCGCCAACAGGGATCTCAAAACGTATTTGGCAAGCCGCGCCGGTTGCGAGTTGCTCAGGAAGCATCAGACTGACACCACTCACCGACACATCAACGGTAAGCGCAGACTGGACTGGAGCCCCAGGGGCAGCGACCTGCGCTCGTGCCCGCAAGGGTTTCCGAGGTGTTACTCTTCTTATGTCCGGTGAATCATTGGCCATGTCAATATGTGCGCGAGGAAGAAAGCTGCAAGTGAAGAACATCTGCGCCAGCGAATTGAAGGGCAGGAAAATCGTTACACAACGCGCCATTTTACCTGACTCAGCAAGCGTCACTGACTGCAATTTGCCCGCGCGTCGAAGAAACGAGCGTCATCACGTGCGACACGATTAGAAAGCATCTCTCACCATAAATCTCGATGATGGCGGACTTGCCGCCTCCCTGTATCCGTCTTGACGATATACTTGCAACCAGTGTGCAACTATCGACATTCACCCAGTCAACCATCCATAGGGAATTCAATGAAAATCCTGTCCATCGCGTTTGCCGGGCTCATTGGCACGCTGGGGCTGCTTCCGTTCAGCGCATCCGCCGCAGAAGACAACCTGAAGACCGTTGCGAGCCTGAACCAGAACAAAGCAGCCCTTGCAGGCCAAACCATCAGCGCTCAGGGCAAGGTAGTGAAGGTCAATAATGGCATCATGGGTCGTAACTTTATCCACGTCCAGGATGGTACGGGAGATGCCAATAGCAATAACCTGATCATCACCAGCAAACAAACCGCCAGCGTTGGTGACCAGGTCAGCATTTCCGGGATCGTGGTGTTAAACCGCGACTTTGGCAGCGGCTACTCCTATCCTTTGCTGATAGAAGAAGCCAGTGTCGCTGTAAAAAAATAAGATCAAGCTGCCAAGACTACTATGAACGCCAGATTCCGGACCCCAGCGGCAATAGGCGCTCTGTCGATTAAGCCGGCCTTGTGCCGGCTTTTTGTTGCCACTGGAAAGCTGCGACGCAACCCGGCAGAATGAAGATTCCTTCCTTTGGGCAATCGAGTAAGCCACGGGGGGTTAAAATATGGGCAGCAAGAAACAGAAAACCCGCAGAGCCATAGGCAGTGCGGGTTTTCATTGATCTTCTGGCGGAGAGGGTGGGATTCGAACCCACGGTACCTTGCAGTACGCCTGATTTCGAGTCAGGTACATTCGACCACTCTGCCACCTCTCCGTCAGGGGCAGGATTTTAGCACAAGTCGGGAAATTAATGCGTTGGCTCCTCTACTTTTTCCTGTGTGTACTGACCGCTGCCTGCGGAGAAGGCGGCACACCTTCCGTGCACGAGGCAAAGGAACTGGTGGTTCTGACTCGCACCGGGCCAACCACCTATTCGATTGATGAAGCACTGGGCGCGGTCGGTTTCGATCACGATCTGATCCAACTCTTCGCCAAGGAGTTGGGGATCAAAGTGCGCTTTATTGTGGCCGCCAGCGATGCCGACATCTACCGAAGGTTGATCGAGCATGAGGCTCACATCGCAGCAGCCTGGCTGACGCCGATCAATGATCCGGAAATTCGAAGCAGCCCGCCTTATTTCCAGAGCGCGAACATTCTGATCACGCACGAAGCATCGCTACCGATCAGCGAAATCGAACAATTGGCTGAACGAACCGTGCACACGGTTGCTGGCTCACGTCAGGCGGCGGCTTTACGTGAGGTTCAGGAAAAATTCCCGAAACTGCGCATCGTCGATGAAGCCCGGCGCGACGAACTCGATCTGCTGGAAAACATCGCCACGCAACGCGTTGAAGCGGCGCTGGTCGATTCGGCCGTGTTCGACATTGCCGGCAACTACTACCCGGAACTGCAAGGCTCTCTGGAAATCGGCCCAGCACGGCAGATTGCCTGGCTCTTTGCGCCAAACACCGACCCAGCGTTGATGATCAAGGCCGAAGCCTTCCTCGCCGGCATACAAAAAGACGGGACGCTGGCGCGCCTGAAGGATCGCTACTTCGGGCATGTGGAGCGACTCAACCAGGCCGACAGCGTGCGCTTCATCGAACGCGCTCGAAGCATCCTGCCGCAGTACCGGAAGATGTTTCAGGCGGCTCAGGCGAGTACCGGAATCGACTGGCGATTACTTGCCGCCCTCGCCTATCAGGAATCGCAATGGGACCCGCTGGCGACCAGCCCGACCGGCGTGCGCGGCATGATGATGCTGACCGAAGATACGGCCGACCATCTTCGCGTCAGCAACCGCCTCGATGCCAACCTGAGCATTCGCGCTGGCGCCCAGTACCTCAGCGATCTGCGCGACCTGTTGCCGTCAAGCACCAAGGAGCCTGACCGCCTATGGCTGGCGCTGGCTGCCTATAACCTCGGCATGGGTCACCTGAACGGCGCGCGAGGCGTCGCGCAAGGGCTGAAAGCCAACCCGGACTCGTGGTACGAAATGAAAAAGGTGCTGCCGCTGCTGGCGCGGCCGGAATACTACAACCGGCTGAAATCGGGCAAAGCGCGTGGTGGCGAGGCGGTGATCATGGTCGAGAATATTCGCATCTATGCGGACATTCTCAACCGCTACGAGGCACCGCACCGCCCGCTCGCAGAAAAAACCGATGCGCAGGATGTTGCCGACAAGCCTCGGCTGAAACTGGCCCGAGCCAAGCGCTGATCAAACTACCTGAATCTTCTCCAGCCCACCAAGGTACGGGCGCAACACTGCCGGTACCGTGATGCTGCCGTCGGCATTCTGGAAGTTTTCCATGATCGCCACCAGCGTCCGCCCAACAGCAAGGCCGGAGCCATTGATGGTGTGCACCAGTTCAGGCTTGTTCTTCTCGTTGCGGTAGCGCGCCTGCATGCGTCGCGCCTGGAAGCTCTCAAAATTGGAGCATGAGGAAATCTCGCGATAGGTATTCTGCGCCGGTAGCCAGACTTCGAGATCATAGGTTTTGGCTGAGGAGAAGCCCATGTCGCCGGTGCACAGGGTGACGCGCCGATAAGGCAACTCAAGCTTCTCGAGGATGATTTCGGCGTGACGCGTCAGCTCCTCGTGCGCTTCAAGGGATTCTTCCGCAGCAACGATCTGCACCAGTTCAACCTTGTCGAACTGGTGCTGGCGGATCATGCCGCGCGTATCTCGTCCATAAGACCCGGCTTCGGAGCGGAAGCACGGCGTATGACAAACCATTTTCATCGGCAGCGCTTCGGGCGCAAGAATCTCGTCGCGCACAATGTTGGTTACCGGCACTTCGGCGGTCGGAATCAGATAGAGCGGCTCGGCATCGTCACGCAATAATTTAAAAAGGTCCTCTTCAAATTTCGGCAACTGGCCAGTACCAAAAAGGCTCGCGGCATTAACCAGATAGGGCGCATAAACCTCGGTGTAGCCATGCTGATCGATATGCGTATCGAGCATGAACTGGGCAAGTGCGCGGTGCAGGCGGGCCAGCGGCCCCTTCATCAGCGAAAACCGCGCGCCGGCAATCTTAACTGCGGTGGCAAAATCGAGTTGTCCCAGCGCCTCACCCAAATCAACGTGATCCTTGACTGCGAAGTCGTAGCTGCGCGGCGTTCCCCAGCGCTTTGTCTCGACGTTGTCAGCCTCCGATTTTCCGCTCGGAACGCTGTCATGCGGCAGGTTCGGGATCATCGCGAGGAAGGCATCGAAAGCCTTGAGCAGTTCGCCCAGACGCAGCTCGTTCGCTTCCAGTTCATCCTTGTGCGCCGCAACCTGCGCCATGACGGCAGACGCATCTTCGCCCTTGCCCTTGAGCATGCCGATCTGCTTCGACAGGCTGTTGCGCGCTGCCTGCAATTCCTGCGTCCGCGTCTGCAAAGTCTTGCGCTCGCTTTCCAGCGCCTGAAAAGCGGCGCAATCCAGCTTGAAGCCGCGTGTGGCCAGGCGTTCAGCAACGTTGTCGAGGTTGGTGCGCAGCAATTGGATATCCAGCATGATCAGTCCTTTGAATCTTTCGTTTAGCCCAAAGGGCTTTTCATCTTTGCGCGTCGATCGAGATCGCGCAGGTGTGCCAACTTCTCGCCGATCTTGATTTCCAGACCGCGTTCAGCCGGGCGATACCACTCGACAGGCGGCATGTCGTCGGGAAAGTAATTCTCGCCGGCCGCGTAGCCCTCGGCTTCATCGTGCGCATAGCGATAATCCTTGCCGTAGCCGAGATCCTTCATCAGCTTGGTCGGTGCATTGCGCAGTTGCACCGGCACCGGTCGCGAGCCATCGCTGGCAATGAAAGCCCGCGCCGCATTATACGCGACGTAAGCGGCGTTCGACTTGGCCGCCATGGCCAGATAGAGCACTGCTTCGGCAAGCGCCAATTCGCCTTCGGGCGAACCGAGGCGCTCAAACGTCTCTGCTGCATCAAGCGCAATCTGCGTGCCGCGCGGATCAGCCAGGCCGATATCCTCCCAAGCCATACGCACGATGCGGCGCGCCAGATAGCGCGGGTCGGCTCCGCCATCGAGCATGCGGCAGAACCAGTAAAGCGCAGCATCGGGATTCGAGCCACGCACCGATTTATGCAATGCTGATATCTGGTCGTAGAAGGCGTCGCCGCCTTTGTCGAAGCGGCGCAGATTCTGCGCCAGCGTGTTATCGATGAAGACGCCGTCAATGCGGCTGACGCCTGCGATCACGGCAGCGGTTCGCGCCTGCTCAAGCAAGTTGATCAGGCGCCGGGCATCGCCATCCGCCAGTCCGATCAGGCGTGAGCGCGCATCGTCGTCAAAAACCAGGCCTTGCAGCGCCTGATGACAGGCACGTTCGAACAACTGGCCCATCTCCTCTGCCGATAACGGATGCAGCACATACACCGAGGCACGCGAGAGCAAGGCCGAATTCACTTCAAACGAAGGATTTTCGGTGGTGGCCCCGACGAAGGTCAGCAGACCTCCTTCAACATAGGGCAGAAAGGCATCCTGCTGTGCCTTGTTGAAACGATGCACTTCGTCGACGAAAAGAATGGTGCGGCGACCATTCTGCGCGCGCGTCACTTCGGCGCGGGCAACCGCTTCACGGATGTCCTTGACGCCGGAAAATACTGCCGATAACGCGATAAATTCGGCATCGAAGGCGTCGGCCATCAGCCTCGCCAGCGTTGTCTTGCCGACCCCCGGCGGCCCCCAGAGAATCAGCGAATGCAGCTTGCGCGCTGCGAAGGCGAGGCGCAGCGGCTTGCCCGGGCCAAGCAGATGTTGCTGACCGATCACCTCATCCAGCGTCGCCGGACGCAAAGCCTCGGCCAGCGGCACTTCGGGCGGCGTTGAAAAGAGATCAGTCACCGTAGCCCTAGCGGTTAGACAACGAGAAAGTGCGAACTACCAAGATGCCCCGAAGGAAATCCCCTTGTGGGACACCAAGTCCACCAAGACACACCAAGTTAACGTTCTGTTTTCTTGGTGAAACTTTGTGCTCTTGGTGCCTTGGTGGTGAAATTTTTTCGTTGCCTTTTAACATGACTGACTTCTAGTCGCCAATGACGTCCGCCCCGGCTGGCGGCGTAAAGCGGAAGAGCGATGCGGCGAGCGGCGGGTTGCGCTCCAGACGGGCGAAAAGCAGCGACGTCGTTTGCCCGAAATTGTCGAACAGCTCCATTGCCTTGAGGTCGTTGCCGGCAAAGCCCAGATGAATTTTCTCGAAACCGCTATCCTGCGTTTTGGGGATCGCCTCAAGCCACTCCATGCCTTCACGTTCGCCTATTTCGCGCAGGGTAAAATTCTTTTCGAAAGCGTTGTCGCCGGCCAGCAACGCTGCGGGCGTGCCGCCGAGGGCTGCGCCGACCTTTTTCGTCGTCACCTGGCGCAAGTCAGGATCATAAATCCAGACCTTTTCGCCGTCACCAACCAGCAGCTGGCTATAAGGCTTCTCGATCTGCCAGCGAAATTTCCCCGGGCGAGAGAACATCATGACGCCCGTTGATTGCTGCGGCTTGCGTCCATTTTTGGCGACCACGATCTGCGCAAAATCGGCGCGCACGGTCTTGGTCGAATCAAGGAACGGTGCAGCTTGTCGATCGCACCGGCGCTCGCGGTCTGCACAGCGAGCAGACAAAACAACGCGGCAACAAATGAGCGCATCAGTTTTCCTCTTTGCGCGCGATGACTTCACGACCGCCACGTCCATCCATCGCCGAGACCAGCCCGGCTTTTTCCATTGCTTCGATCAACCGGGCAGAACGGTTATAGCCAATGCGCAGATGGCGCTGAACCAGCGAAATCGAGGCACGCCGATTCTTTAGCACGATTTCGACAGCCTGATCATAAAGTGCGTCCGATTCGGCATCGCCTGCACTCTCGCCATCGCTACCAGCGCCCTCGCTTTCGTCATCAAGCCCGGCGCCGCTGAGCACGCCTTCGACATAGTCCGGCGCGCCGGCCTTCTTCAGGTAATTGACGACGTGGTGCACCTCTTCGTCAGCGACAAAAGCGCCATGCACACGCGTCGGGTAACCGGTACCCGGCGCGAGATACAGCATGTCGCCCTGACCGAGCAGCGCCTCGGCGCCCATCTGATCGAGAATAGTGCGCGAATCGATTTTTGACGAGACCTGGAAGGACATGCGTGTCGGAATATTCGCCTTGATCAGGCCGGTAATCACGTCGACTGAAGGGCGTTGCGTTGCCAGAATGAGGTGGATGCCCGAAGCCCGCGCCTTCTGCGCCAGTCGGGCGATCAGTTGCTCGACCTTCTTGCCGGCCACCATCATCAGATCAGCCAGTTCGTCGATCACGACAACGATATAGGGCATTGAGGCCAGCGGCTCCGGGGTTTCCGGCGTCAGCGAGAACGGGTTCGATATTTTCTCGCCGGCTTTTTCAGCATCCTTGATGCGATGGTTCAAACCGGCAATGTTGCGCACACCCATTGCCGACATCAGCTTGTAGCGCTTCTCCATCTCGGCCACGCACCAGTTGAGCGCGTTGGCTGCCTGCTTCATATCGACCACCACCGGCGCCAGCAAATGCGGAATGCCTTCGTAGATCGACAGTTCGAGCATTTTCGGATCGACCAGAATGAGGCGCACCTTGTCCGGCTCGGATTTGTAGAGCAAGGAGAGAATCATCGCGTTGATGCCCACCGACTTACCCGACCCGGTCGTGCCGGCCACCAGCAAATGCGGCATCTTGCCCAGATCGACCACCACTGGCTGGCCGCCGATATCCTTGCCGAGCGTCATCGCCAGCGGCGAGCTCATATCGTGATAGGCCTTGCTCGAAATGATCTCGGAGAGGCGCACCATCTGCCGCTTCGGGTTCGGCAGCTCAAGCGCCATACACGACTTGCCCGGCACCGTCTCGACAACGCGAATCGACACCATCGACAGCGCACGCGCCAGATCCTTGGCCAGATTGACGATCTGCGCGCCCTTTACGCCGACCGCCGGCTCGATTTCGTAGCGCGTAATGACCGGGCCCGGGTAGGCCGCCAGCACCAACACCTGAACGCCAAAATCGGCGAGCTTTCGCTCGATCAAACGCGACGTGTACTCAAGGGTTTCCGGGCTCACACGGTCGGTTTGCGGCGGCGCCGGCTCAAGCAGATGCAGCGGCGGCAACATCCCGCCTTGAACAGCTTCGGGGAATAGCGGCGTCTGCCGCTCGCGTTCAATGCGCTTTTCAACCTTCGGCGGCAGCGGTGCAACGGGGGCCTGCACTTCGATAAAGAGGGGTTCGTGCGTTTCGACGCGCTTTTTCTCTACTTCAACCACCGCCTCGCGCTCACGCGCCACTTCCCGACCGATGCGCCTGTCCTGCCAGCGTTCGATCAACTCACGCACACCGGCATAAGCGGCTTCGAGCAGGCCACCAAAACGCTCGGCTGCCGAGATCCAGGACATGCCGGAAAAAACGCTCCAGCCAAGGGCTAGTGACGCCAGCAGCGTCAGGGTAGCGCCGGTATAACCCAGATAACGGACGGCTGCCTTGCTGACCTCAATGCCCAACATGCCACCAGCACCGTGGTCAAACGGCAACTGCATTTTGACGCTATAAAAACGCAAAGCTTCAAGACCGCTGCTCGCGACAATCAGCACAACAAAGCCGGCCAATGCGATATAGAGCGGACGCCGGTCTGCGGTGCGCAAACCGTCTAGCCGACGGTAGCCCCACCAGACGATGGCAATCAGCAACACGATCCACCACCATGCCGAAAAGCCAAAGACATAAAGCATCAGGTCAGCCACCCAAGCGCCGGCACGACCGGTCGGATTATGCAAAGCAGTCGTATGGACGGCATGCGACCAGCCGGGATCGCCCCGGTGATAACCCCATAGCGCGAGCCCGAGAAATGCCGCCAGCGCAACCAGTGCCAGCCAGCGTGATTCCTGCAGAACAACCGCGATCTTCTCGGGCAGCGGACTTGAAGAAGCGTCTGAATTATCAGTCGATTTTTGCAACAGAGCCATCAGGAAAACCGGAACAAAACGTAATTATAGCCGGCCACCAACACGCACCGGAAAAGTACTGGATCTTTATGGCAAATTTGCCGAGTCGCCAATCGCCGCTCAATCTTCGTTGAGGACGATGCGGCCTTCCTCGACGCGAATATAGCCGCTGGCTTCGAGATCTTTCATGACCCGGCTGACCATCTCGCGTGAAGCGCCGATCATCTTGGCGATATCCTGCTTGGTCAGCTTGCGCCGGATAACGCGCTCACCGTCTTCTTCAGTCGAAAACTCAAGAAGCAACTTGGCGACCCGGCCATAAACGTCCATCAGCGCCAGACTTTCGATCTTCCGATCGGCCTCGCGCAAGCGCTGCACGAGGCTCTTCATGATATTCAGGCACAGATCAAAATTGTCAGCCAGACCTTTCTTGAAATCAGCCTTGGCGATCATCAGCAACTCGCAAACCTCGCTGGCCACAACGTCCGCCGAACGCGGGCTGCCATCGATCAATCCCATCTCGCCAAAGAATTCACCAGGACCAAGCAGGGTCAGAATGACTTCTCGCCCCTCGGCATCGCTCACCTGTACGCGAGCGTTGCCGCTGATGATCACGTAAAGCGAATCGGTGCTATCGCCAGCGCGAACAATCGTGGTGTGGCGCGGCACCTTGCGGTACACCGCCATGCGCAAAATTGGCTCAAGCTGCGCATCAGGCACCCCGGCGAACATCGGAATGCTGTGCAGCAAAGCAAGGCTCGGTGCTTTTTTACCCAGATCCTGTTCAGCGTGCATCGGGCGTTCTTTCAATTAATGAAGTTATTTTTTTCAACACGTTGCGCGCTGATTATAAGACAATTTCCAGGATTGCCAAGCAAACGCGAAGGCAGATTCATGCGCTTACGCAGGTATAATTTTCTTTTTACCCAATAACAGAGCGAACGAAAATGACCCAAGCGACCCGCCACTGCCGCCTGCTGATCCTCGGTTCCGGCCCCGCCGGCTACACTGCCGCTGTTTACGCTGCCCGCGCCAACCTCAAACCGGTGCTGATCACCGGCATGGCGCAAGGCGGCCAGCTGATGACGACGACCGACGTCGACAACTGGCCGGCTGACGCCAAGGGCGTGCAAGGCCCTGAACTGATGCAGCGCTTTGAAGAGCATGCGCGCCGCTTTGAAACCGAGATGATTTTCGATCACATCCACACCGCAAAACTGACTGAAAAGCCCTTCACGCTGATCGGCGATCAAGCCACCTACACCTGCGACGCACTGATTATCGCCACCGGCGCATCGGCCCAGTACCTCGGCTTGCCGTCGGAAGAAGCATTTTCCGGACGCGGCGTTTCCGCGTGCGCCACCTGCGACGGCTTTTTCTATCGCAATCAGCCGGTCGCCGTGATCGGCGGCGGCAATACAGCGGTCGAAGAAGCGCTTTATCTTGCCAACATCGCCAGCCACGTCACCGTCGTGCATCGCCGCGACAAATTCCGCAGCGAAAAAATCCTGCAAGACAAGCTGTTCGAAAAGGAAAAGGCCGGCAAGGTGACAATCAAGTGGAACTCGACGCTTGAGGAAGTGCTCGGCGACAAAACCGGCGTCACCGGCATGCGCGTCAAGAACACGACGACTGGCGCCAACGAAGACATCCCCTTGACCGGCGTTTTCATCGCCATCGGGCACAAGCCGAACACCGACCTATTCACCGGTCAGTTGGCGATGGATGGCGGCTATCTCGTTACCCAGTGCGGACGTCAGGGCAATGCGACGGCAACCTCGATCCCCGGCGTTTTCGCGGCGGGCGACGTACAGGATCACATTTATCGTCAGGCTTGCACCTCAGCCGGTACCGGCTGCATGGCGGCGCTCGACGCCGAGCGCTACCTCGACAGCCTGGGCTAAGCGACCATCCGGCCCGGAGGTCGCCCACTGGCGAACTTCGGGCCATACTGTGGTCACCCCTTGCTTTATTGCCAGCAACATTGCCGCCATGAAATTTGACCCAGCCGACCTTGCCGCTTTTCATGCCGCGGTCGATGGCGCGACGCCACTGCACAACAGCAAGCGGATCATTCTCGATCTCCCGAAACCCAGCCCCCGACCACGACAGCGAGAACTTGACGAAGCCGCAGCGATCGCCGAATCGCTGCACGCGCCACTCGAAGTCGACGACTGGCTCGACCTCGGCGATGCCGACTCGTTTTTGCGTCCGGGATTGCCGCGCACCCTCTTGCGCGATCTGCGCCGCGGTCGCTGGACGATCCAGAGTCATATCGACCTGCACGGACTGAACCGCCACGAGGCTCACGAGGCCGTCGCGCTATTTCTTGCCGAAGCGCAAAGCGCTGGAAAGCGCTGCCTGCGCATCATTCACGGTCGCGGCCTTGGCTCGCCCAATCGGCAGGGCGTGCTGCGCGAACTGGTGAAAGGCTGGCTCGGGCGCCGCAAGGATGTACTCGCGTTCTGCCACGCGCCACCGAACGATGGCGGAGACGGTGCGCTATGGATCCTTCTGAGGGCGAGCAACACCCGCTAAGAATGCAAAACGGCCCGCAAATGCGGGCCGTTTTTTTGTGCGGAAAAACTAGATTGCCGCTTCGTCGGTTTCGCCGGTGCGGATACGTACGATCTGCTCAACCGAGGTGACGAATATCTTGCCATCGCCAATCTTGCCGGTGCGTGCCGCTTGGATGATCGCCTCGATGGCGCCATCGACGGCATCATTGGCGACGACGATTTCGATCTTCACTTTAGGCAAGAAGTCGACGACATACTCGGCGCCACGATACAACTCGGTGTGCCCCTTCTGACGGCCAAAGCCCTTGACTTCGGTCACCGTCAGCCCGGTCACGCCGACGTCCGACAGCGCCTCGCGCACTTCGTCCAGTTTGAACGGCTTGATGACTGCTTCGATTTTTTTCATCACATTAACTCCGGGAAATTTTAGGGAAATCGTAACAGAAATCTGCCGCCAGCGAAGAGATCAGTAGGTATCGCGATAACGGTTGGTGATCGGATAGCGCCAATCCTTGCCGAAACCGCGCTGCGTCACGCGAATGCCGACCGGCGACTGGCGCCGCTTGTATTCGCTGATCTTGAGCAGATGCACAACCCGGCGCACGTCGGCTTCGGCATAGCCTTTGGCGATGATATCGCGCGGGCTGAGGTCGTTCTCCATGTAGGCTTCGATAATCGCGTCGAGCACCTCATAGGGCGGCAGGCTGTCCTGATCGGTCTGATCCGGCTTGAGTTCGGCCGAAGGCGGACGGGTAATGATGCGCTCGGGAATCACCGGCGCAAGCGTATTGCGCCAGCGTGACAGGCGATAGACCAGCGTCTTGGCGATATCCTTGATCACCGCAAAACCACCGGCCATATCGCCATAAAGCGTGCAGTAACCGACAGCCATTTCCGACTTGTTGCCAGTCGTCAAAACCAGCGAACCGCTCTTGTTCGAAAGCGCCATCAGGATCATGCCGCGAATGCGCGCCTGCAGGTTTTCCTCGGTGGTATCCGCTGGCAGGCCGGCGAACTCCTTTTCGAGCATCGAAGCAAAAATGTCCATTGCGGGGGCGATAGCGATCTCGTCATAGCGCACCCCGAGCAGACGAACCATCTCCCGCGAATCCTCAAGGCTGATATCCGCCGTGTAAGGGGAAGGCATCATCACTGCGCGCACCTTGTCGGCGCCCAGCGCATCGACGGCAATGCACAGCGTCAGCGCCGAGTCGATCCCGCCGGAAAGGCCGATAATCGCACCCGGAAAACCGTTCTTGCCAAGATAGTCGCGCACCCCGACGACCAGCGCCTGATACACCTCGGCTTCGATCGACTGCGTCGGTGCAATCGTACCGGCGATCAGCTTGCCACCAACCATTTCAACCAGCGCCAGGGTTTCCTCGAACTGCGGCAACTGACAGCGCACCTCCCCATTGGAATCAAGCGCAAATGACGCGCCATCGAAAACCAGTTCGTCCTGTCCGCCGACCAAATTGGCATAAATCACCGGCAGACCAGTGGCCGACACGCGCTCGCGCAGCACGTCGGTGCGACGCTTTTGCTTGCCGAGATGATAAGGCGATGCGTTAAGGACCAAAAGTAACTCAGCCCCCGCTTCCAGCGCCAGATCAGCCGCGCCGGCCTCCCATACATCGGCACAGATATTGACGCCACAGCGAACGCCTTTAAGCATAACGACACAAGGCGCAGCGCCGGAGTCGAAATAGCGCTCTTCGTCAAACACCTCGTAATTAGGCAGACGATGTTTGTAATAGGTAACGACGCGACGACCGTCATCGATCAGCGTTGCCGCGTTGTAACGGCGTCCATCCTTTTCCTGCGGATGCCCGACCAGTACAGCGATACCGTGCAGTTTTGCCGCCAGCACATCGAGTTCACGCTCGCAGGCTGCGTAAAAATCAGGGCGCAGCAACAGGTCTTCCGGCGGATAACCGCAGAGCACCAGTTCAGGCGTCAACAGCAGATCGGCGCCTAGCGCCCGAGCGCGTTCAGCGAAATCGAGGACGCGCGCCGCGTTGCCGGCAAGATCGCCAACGGTGGCATTAATTTGGGCAATCGCGATTTTGAGTGACATAGGCGCAACTATAAACGTGCAGCGAAGAAATTTTTTGCGGAAAAAAGGGCGCTCACGCGCCCCTGATGACCGGTATTGCTAGCGCGATCAGAAGTTCGGTTTTTCCGCCGCATCCGCGTAACGCTGGACGCCTTCCATGATTTCCTTCTTAGCCTCTTCGGCGCCAAACCAGCCGTTGATTTTCACAAATTTACCGGCCTCAAGATCCTTGTAGTGCGCGAAGAAGTGCGAGATCTGGTCGAGGATAATCTGCGGCAGGTCGCGCGGCGATTCAACGCTGTGGTACATGGTCGTCAGCTTGTCGACCGGCACGGCCAGCACCTTGGCATCGTCGCCGGCTTCGTCGGTCATGCCCAGCATACCAATTGGGCGGCAACGCACGACGACACCAGGCGGCAACGGAAACTGCGCCATCACCAGCACGTCGACCGGGTCGCCGTCGCCGGCAATCGTATGCGGGATATAGCCATAGTTACACGGGTAGTGCATGGCGGTGGACATGAAGCGGTCGACAAAAATTGCGCCGCTTTCTTTATCAACTTCGTATTTAACCGGATCGGCGCGCATCGGAATTTCGATGACGACGTTGAAATCGTTAGGAAGTAACTTGCCGGAGGGGACGCGATCTAAGCCCATTTTTATCTCTCTGCGGGTTGCGGAAGACTGAATTATACCGCCCCCACGGCCTTCCATTCACTCAGTCGACAATCGGCGCAATCGCGCAGCACATGTTGACGCTTCGCCAAAACATATACGATAATGCGAATCACTCGCATTACGATCTAAATAGAGAAAAACTGTTCCGTTCGTTCTATCAACCCGCACTCAGCGCGCGGCACAACCGCCGCACCGCCCTCGGAGACTCACCATGACCCACGCTCGAACATTGACCATCCTCTGCGGCATTGCACTCAGTGCGCTTCTCCCCCCGCCCGCCTGCGCAGTCGAGTACCCGATCGGCACGCCGCAACAACGCAACGGCATCGAAATCGCCGCTGTCTATCTGCAACCGGTGAGCATGGAGCCGGACGGCATGATGAGGAAAGCCGAGGAATCGGACATCCACATCGAAGCTGACATCAAGGCTTTGGCCAACAACCCGAACGGCTTCGAGGAAGGCGCGTGGATTCCCTATCTGCTGATCAAGTTCGAAGTAACCAAGCTCGGCACAACACAAAAAGTCACCGGCGACTTCATGCCAATGGTTGCCAATGATGGCCCGCACTACGGCGACAACATCAAGCTCTTCGGTCCCGGGAAGTACCACGTCAAATACACAATCCTGCCGCCGTCAGCCAACGCGCACGCGCACTTCGGTCGTCATACCGACCGGCTGACCGGCGTTCGCCCGTGGTTCAAGCCGTTTGACGTCGAGTATGAGTTCACCTATGTCGGCATCGGAAAAAAAGGCGGTTACTGAGCGATGGCCGCCAGCACTTTTCGCCTCCGGCCACTACTGCTGGCCTGCACGACCCTGCTCACCCCACCGGCACAGGCAGCCACTACGCAGGAGGCGATGTTGCGCCAGTTGGAGAAGATGAACGCCCGCCTCGAACAACTTGCGCAACGCAACACTGAACTGGAACAGCAGATCCAAGCGCAAAGCGCCTCAGCACTCGAAAGGCGGATTAAAACACTCGAAGCATCGCAAGCATTGATCGCTGAAGGGCTCAATAGCGATCGCATCAGCGAAAACGAGCCAGAACTCACTTCGCGCCTGAAGGCGGTTGAAAAAGATGCGCTTTCCGTCAAAAAAGCCGCCAAAAAAATTGACGCGCTCGATGGCTTGAAAGCTGGCATGAGCCTCACAACCGTCGCTCAGCGCCCGAGCGGCCTGCCAAAAAACACAACCGACGGCAACAGCCAGCTCAGCTACCGTGCCGATATCAACGTCGAGTTGCCGCTGACGCCGATCGGCGACACCAGCCACAAGGTTTTTGCGCACTTCCGTATCGGGCAGGGACAGGGACTCAATGCGCCCCTGACAGCGCTTGGCGGCTTCGCCTCGGCACCCGACGCAGTCGCCTTCCGGGCCAGCGGCGCCAACCCTGACGACTCGGTCGCCATTCTTGGACAGGCGTGGTATCAGGCAAGCATCCCGCTGCCGTTTGGCGGCTTTAAGGAGCACTCTCGCGAACGGCTCGAAATCACCTTTGGAAAAATGGATCTGTTCGGATTTTTCGATCAGAACGCAGCGGCCGGCGACGAAGCGCGCCAGTTTTTCAACTCCGCCTTCGTGCATAACCCGTTACTCGATGCCGGCGGCCAGATCGGTGTCGACGCCAACGGCTTCCAGCCCGGCTTCATCGCTTCCTATTTGAACGAAACCAACAAACCTGAAGCCTGGCGACTGTCGCTCGGCATCTTCGGCAGCGGGCCGCGCGGTTCCAACTATCAACGCACGCTGGCATCTCCATTGTTCATCGCTCAGGCTGAAACGTCGCGCAAATTCTTTGGCGGCCTGACCGGCAACTACCGGCTATACGCCTGGCAGCGCAGCCAGGGCAGCGAACTCGACGGCAGCACAGCGCACCATTCCGGCTGGGGCGCTTCCATCGATCAGAAAGTCGATGACGGTCTAACGTTGTTTGGCCGCTACGGGCAACAAATGGCCGGCAAGGTACGCTTCGATCGCGCACTGACGCTGGGCAGCGAAATCAACGGCTCATACTGGTCGTGCGGCGGTGATTCCCTGGGCATCGCGGGCGGACTGCTGCGCGCCAACAACGCCTACCACAATGCCGGGCTGCGCACGGTCGATGTCGACGGCGATGGCGTGAGCGATCTCGCTTATCTTCCCGGCGGCTCGGAAAAGCTCGCCGAAATCTATTACCGGTACCGCATCAGCAAGCAATTCGAGCTGTCTCCGAGCTTTCAGTACATCACGAAGCTGGGCGGCAACGCCGATGCAAGCGACGTAAAGATCGTCGGCCTGCGCGCCCAGATCGCCTTTTGACACCGAAGGAAGAAAACCATGTTTCTGCATAAAGCGTTGCGATGCCTCACACACCCCGTCCTGCTTGCCGGCCTGCTCATGCTCGTCGTCCTGGCACCGGTGCAGGCCCAAGACATGCCGAGTTTCAAACTGCGCATCACGGCCGGCCACTTCGTACCGGAAACGCTCGAAGTGCCGGCCAATACCAAATTCCGCCTGTTGATCAAAAACGATGGGCCGGGCGCCGAGGAGTTCGAAAGTGTCGAACTGAAGAAGGAAAAAGTGCTCGCCCCGGGCGCCTCGAGCTTCCTTATTTTTCAACCACTAAAACCCGGCAGCTACCCGTTCTTTGGTGAGTTCCACCCGGCAACGGCGCAGGGCCGCATTGTCGCAAAGTAGAAGAACCCGAGGGAATTCGACATGGGTAACGCACTCATTCTTGTCCGGCAGAAAAGCAGCAAGGCAATGCCGGTGGCCATAATGGCTTGTGCGACGATAAGCGGCCTGCTGCTGATCCATGGCGGCTGCCCCAACGCGGCAGCTTTCGCCAAAGCAGGAGTACTCTGCCATGGCTGAAGCAGGAACCTGCACCGCCCGAACGGGGATTCCGGCACTGCCGGCAACGCGCCGTAGCCGTTTCGCGGCAGCCTCGCGCAAGGGCATCGCCGCCGCTGGCCGCGCGCTTGCCCTCCATCGCGGCATCATCGCCGGTATCCAGTGGTTGATCGTCCTGTTCTATCTGGCACTGGTCATCGTCCCCGCATTTTTGCCGCTGCCGCCGGAGGGCGCGCATCTGTGGGACGACCTGCGCCTGTTCGCCCAATTCATTTTCTGGGGAGTCTGGTGGCCGGGAGTCATGATCGCCACCTTGACGCTGGGCCGCGTCTGGTGCGGCCTGTTCTGCCCGGAAGGCACGATCAGCGAATGGGTCAGCCATCGCGGCCTCGGCAAGCCCGTGCCGCGCTGGCTCAAATGGAGCGGCTGGCCCTTTGTTGCCTTCGTGTGCACCACGGTTTATGGCCAACTGGTCAGCGTTTATGAATACCCGCAAGCCGCCCTGCTCGTACTCGGTGGCTCCAGCGTTGCCGCCGTCGGCATCGCCCTCATCTACGGGCGCGGCAAGCGCATCTGGTGCCGCTATCTGTGCCCGGCGTCCGGCGTCTTCGCCATTCTTGCCAAGGTCGCCCCACTGCACTACCGCGTTAACCGCGCCGCCTGGGATGACGCCGAAAAACGCAAGACCATCGCCATTCAGCCGGTCAACTGCGCACCGCTGGTCGACATCCGGCGCATGACCAGCGCCGCAGAATGCCATGCCTGCGGTCGCTGCGCCGGCCATCGCAACGCCATTCAACTGGCAGCGCGTATGCCGGGCGCTGAAATCACCGATCTGCAAGCGAAAGCGACGACAGCCGAGGCGATTACCCTACTCTTCGGCATCCTCGGCGTCGCCAGCGCAGCATTCCAGTGGACGGTCAATCCGTGGTTCGTTCAAATCAAGCTGCAAATCGCCGAATGGCTCATCGAGCGTGACTTGTTCACCTTGCTGCAGGACAACGCGCCATGGTGGCTGCTGACACACTATCCGGAAGCCAATGACGTATTCACCTGGCTTGACGGCGCGCTGGTGTTCGCCTACATCCTCGGCGGCGGGTTCCTGCTCGGCGCGCTGCTGACCATCGGTCCGCTGCTCGCTGCCGCCATCCTGCGCGACCAGCGCCTGTCGTGGCAGCGACTCACCATGGCGCTCGCACCGCTTGCCGGGATCAGCGTATTCCTCGGGCTTTCAATGTTAACGGTGGGCCATCTGAAAGCCGAGCATCTGCTCCTCGACTGGGTTGGCAACGTGCGCCTTGGACTGCTCGTACTGGGCACCGGCAGCGCACTATGGCTCGAACTGCGTCTCGTTGCCCAGGCGACCGCCGGCTGGCTGCGCCGTGCGCTGGCGTTCATCAGCCTCGCGCTGCCGGCGGTAATTATCTTCAAGGTCTGGCATACGGTATTTTTCGTCTGGTAGGCGCGAACGACGGCCACCTGAGTAGCAAGGCTCGTTTCATGGCTTACAATCGACGGCAACGAGCATTTCCTGCGCAAGCCTGCCGCAGGCAGTGCCTCAGGGGACAGAAATGCCATGAAAATCGTGCGCAAGCTGGCAGGAGCCGACACCGACAAGACGGTACAACCACGCCTCAAACCATGGAAGGTACTCGTCGTCGACGATGAACCCGACGTCCTGCAGATCACCGCATTGAGCCTGCGCGGGTTCGAGTTTTCGGGCCGCACACTGCGGCTGATCGAAGCGGGCTCCGCTGAGGAAGCACGGAAATTGCTGCGCGAGGAAGGCGACATTGCGCTGGCACTGATCGACGTGGTGATGGAAACCGACGACGCCGGTCTCAAACTCGTCGCCTTCATCCGCGAAGAACTCGGCAACACGATGATGCGCCTGATCATCCGCACCGGACAGCCCGGCATTGCCCCCGAGCGCTACGTCATCGACAACTTCGACATCGACGACTACAAGGACAAGACCGAACTGACCTCACAGAAGCTCTACACCACCGTCCGCTCGGCACTGAAAGGCTATCGCGATCTGCAGGCCATTGAACTGAACCGCATCGGGCTGCACCGCATTCTCGACGTCACGCCGGAACTCTACGATCTCCACCGCGACCGTCTTGAGGACTATTTTCGCGGCATCCTGCTGCAGGTCGTCGGCATCTGCAATCTTGGACACTCGGGAATGATCTCGACAATCGACGGTCTCGTGGCGACGCTTGACGGAAAAATAATCAACATCCGCTCAGGCATCGGCGAGCTTGCCGACAAAACGGGAAATGAGGCGCGCCGCCACGAGATCATTGAGCTTTGCACGCAAACAGTGCTCAGCCATGAAGCTCCGGCACAGCTGCGCAATGGTGCGTTGATTGCACAGCTACGGGTCAGGGACGAGATCTTCGGCTTCATCTACCTTGAGGATGAAGGCATTCTCGCAACAGAAGACCGCGAGCTGATCCAGATCATGGCCAACCAGTGCGCGGCGGCGCTCGACAGCTTCCGCATGCATCACAGTCTTGAGGAGTCGTACCAGCAAGCCATTGACATGCTCGCCGAAGTGGCCGAATTCAAGGACAGCACGACCGGAGCGCACATCCGCCGGATCGAGGAATACACCCGTCGGCTCTCGCTTGAGCTCGGCCTGGGCGCCGAGCAGGCCGCAGCGTATGCGCAGGCCAGCCGCCTGCACGACGTTGGCAAGGTCGGCATCCCGGACCACATCCTGAAGAAACCCGGCCCGCTAACCAGCGAGGAATTTTCCGTGATGAAGCGCCACACGCATATCGGTGACATGCTGTTACGTCGCAACCCCTCACTTGCACTGGCACGCAGCGTTGCGCACACGCACCACGAACACTGGGACGGCAACGGCTACCCGGACGGGCTGAAAGGCGAGAGCATCCCATTTGAAGCGCGCATCGTCGCCGTGGTCGACGTCTTCGACGCACTGGTCAGCATCCGACCCTACAAGCCCTCGTGGCCTGCCGAAAAAGCCATCGAACAGGTTCAACTCGAATCGGGAACGCACCTCGACCCTAAAATGGCAACAGCATTCATCGCCCTTTTCCGGCGCGGCGAACTGAATGATCTGATCGCCTCCTGCCAGGCTGAGAGCCGATAGAAGCCGTACTACCCGGGGTGGTTGCCGCTTACCGCTTGCACTATAAAAACCAGTAACGCAGGGTTCGGGGCGAGGGCAAGCGACACCTATTTCGCCTTGCTGAACGTGACCTGCGGCTTGCCCTCGGCAATTTCTCCGATCACCGTCGCATGATCGAAACCTTGTTGCAGGAAGATCGACAGCACTTCGGTAACGACCTCGGGCGCGCAGGAAATCAGCAGACCGCCGCTTGTCTGCGGATCGGTCAGCAGCGCACGTTCGGTGTCGCCAAAGCGGTTTTTGTCGAGCACCACGTGCTTGCCATAACCCGTCCAGTTGCGCTCCGAGGCGCCGGTCACGCAGCCTTTTGCTGCGTAGTCGATGACGTTCGGCAGCAGCGGCAGCGCGGCGTAATCAAGAATGGCCGCGACACCGGAGCCTTTGCAGATCTCGACCAGATGGCCAAGCAGGCCGAAGCCGGTCACATCGGTCATCGCATGCACGCCTTCGAGACAACCCAGCGCTATGCCCGGCGTATTGAGTTGCGTTGTTGAAGCGATCATCGCACCGTAGTCGTGCGTCGCCAGCAGCCCTTTTTTGAACGCGGCGCTATAGATGCCAACACCGAGCCCCTTGCCGAGGATCAGCTTGTCGCCGGGGCGCGCCCCGGCATTGCGCTTGATGTTGCCCGGATGCACCAGGCCAATGGCCACCAGACCGTAAATCGGCTCGACCGAATCAATGGTGTGACCGCCGGCAATCGGAATGCGCGCCCTGGCGCACACCGACTCGCCGCCCTCCAGAATACGTTTGATCGTCTCGAGCGGCAGCTTGTTGATCGGCATGCCGACGATGGCCAGCGCGAAAAGCGGGACGCCACCCATGGCGTAGATATCGGAAATGGCATTGGTCGCCGCGATGCAACCAAAGTCGTAGGGATCGTCGACGATCGGCATAAAAAAATCAGTCGTCGCGACGATCGCCTGATCGGCGTTGATCTGATAAACAGCGGCGTCATCGCTTGTCTCGATGCCCACCAGGAGTTGCGGCGGCAGCAGTGCCGGCGCAGTTTTGGCGAGGATCTGTTCGAGCACGCCGGGTGCGATCTTGCAGCCGCAACCGCCACCATGCGACAACTGGGTCAGCCTGACCGGCTCGGGCGGCGCAAGCTCGGGCGAGGCGGTTTCGGGGTTTTCTGTCTTCTTCTTGCGCATAGATATCGAATGTCTTTAATGGTTTGTACAAACGGTGGTGGCTACCAGCAGACCAGCACCGGGAAGCATCAGCTCACATCAAATCCGGCGCTCTCGATGGCGTCTCTGAGTTGCGCGACGGTTAGCCGGCCCGCGTCGAAGGTCACGCTGGCCTGCCCTGCCGCCAGCGACACTTCAACGCGCTCAACGCCCGGCAAGGCCTGCAAAACGGCAGCGATGCCCTTGACGCAATTCTGGCAACTCATGCCGACGATGCCGATAACGATATTTTCCATCTTCAAGCCCCTGCCTTGTTGCCCGCTCGCCAGCGTTTGAGCAATAGCGAGTTGGATACGACCGACACCGAACTCATCGCCATCGCCGCGCCGGCAATCACCGGATTGAGCATACCCAGAGCGGCCAACGGGACCCCCAAAACGTTATAGATGAATGCAAAGAACAGATTCTGCCGGATTTTACCCAGCGTCGCACGCGAAAGCAGAATGGCGTCGGCAACGCCATTCAGGTCGCTACGCACCAGCGTCATGTCGGCCACTTCGATTGCCGCGTCAGAGCCTGCACCCATGGCAAAACTGATGTCGGCCGCAGCCAGTGCCGGCGCGTCGTTGATGCCGTCGCCAACCATCGCAACAACCGCGCCCTCGCGCTTCAGGGCATTAACCACCGCCGCCTTGTCACCCGGCAGTATGCCGGCGCGGAAGTCATCGATCCCCGCCTCGCTAGCGACTGCTGCAGCCGTCGCCGCATTGTCGCCAGTCAGCATGACAACGCGCACACCCATTGTCTTGAGCCGTGCCACAGCGGCGCAAGAGGTGCCACGCAAGGAATCAGCAATCGCCAGCAAGGCCAGTACGCGCGTATCTCCCTCGTGCTCTTCGGCCAGAACAACAACCGTCTTGCCCGCGCCTTGCAGAAGCGCAACCTGCTCGACGGGCAGAATGACATCGGCAAACCACGCCGGCGCGCCAAGGCGCAGTTTGCGTCCGCCAATGACGCCTTCGACCCCCTTACCCGGCATCGCCTTGAACTCACTCAGCGCCGGCAAGACAAGGCCTGCCGCCTGCGCGCGCTGCAGCACGGCACGCGCCAGCGGATGCTCGGAACCCTGCTCAAGTCCGGCTGCCAGTGTCAGCGCTTCGCCAGCGTCAGCCGCCAGCGCAAGCAGGTCGGTGAGCAGCGGCTCGCCACGCGTCAGCGTGCCCGTCTTGTCGACGGCCAAAATGCTTATTTTTTCGGCGCGCTCCAGCGCTTCGGCATTTTTTACCAGAATACCGGCACGTGCGCCCTGCCCGGTACCGACCATGATTGCCGTCGGCGTTGCCAGCCCCAACGCACAAGGACAGGCGATAACAAGGACGGCCACCGCATTGATCAGCGCTTCGCTGAACACGCCGCCAAAGATCCACCAGCCCGCAAAAGTCGCGAGCGCAATCGCGCACACCACCGGCACGAAGATCGCCGAGATACGGTCGGCCAGCCGCTGAACCGGCGCCTTTGAACCCTGCGCTTCTGCCACCAGGCGAATGATAGCGGCGAGCAAGGTATGTTCGCCGACGCCGGTCGCCCGACAGCGAAGCATGCCTTCGCCGTTGGCTGTCGCGGCAAACACCCGATCGCCGGGGTGCTTGGCGACCGGCATGCTTTCACCGGTGAGCATCGCTTCATTGACGCTCGACGCACCGTCAAGCACCTCGCCATCGACCGCCACATTTTCTCCGGGACGAACAATGAAGATGTCGCCGGGAATCAGCAATGCGGCGTCAAGTTCGACCAGTTGACCATGGCGTTCGACGCGCGCCGTCTTTGGCTGCAAACGCACCAGCGCCTCAATCGCCACTGTCGTTTTCGCCTTCGCCCGCGCTTCGAGCAGCTTGCCGAGCAGGACCAGCGTAATCACGGCTGCCGAGGCCTCAAAATAGACGTGCAGATGAGCCAAGGCAAAGAGCGTGACGATCAGGCTGAACAGATAAGCCATGCTGGTTCCCAGCGCGACCAGTACATCCATGTTCGGCCCGCCACCACGCAAGGCCTTCCACCCGCCATCATAAAAACGCCAACCAATCCAGAACTGTACCGGCGTCGCCAGGGCGAGTTGCAGCCAGCGCGGCAACAGTTCCTCGTGATGCGCGCTCCAATCCGCGCCGCTGAACATGGTCAGCATCTGCGCCACAAGCGGCAAGGTGAGTGCGGCAGCAATCCAGAAATGCCGCAGTTCGGCACGGTAGTTCGCGAGTTTTCTTGCCTTTTCCTCCTCGCGTGAACGGTCCTCACCCACGTGGCCGACAAAACCGGCGCGATTGATTGCACCGACCATCAGGGCGGGATCGGCCAGCCCCGGCAGGTAGCGAACCCGCGCCCGCTCGGTCGCCAGATTAACAGTAGCCTCAACGCCAGGCAGGCGATTGAGAACTTTCTCGATGCGCGTCGAGCAGGCAGCGCAGGTCATCCCCTCGATGCCGAGTTCGACCGTCTGCAAGGGCACGCTGAAGCCGGCCTTCTCGATGGCAGTAATGACCTGCTGCGGTGATGTTTGGCCGTCACGTAAATCAACACGCGCCTGTTCGGTCGCGAGATTGACGCTGGCCGCCACGCCCGGCAGGCGATTGAGCACCTTCTCGATACGCGCCGCACAGGCGGCACAGGTCATGCCACTGATCGGCAGATCAAGGCGTTGCCCCACCTCGACTGGCTCTGTCATTTAACGAGCATCACCGGTCGGTCGGCGAGGTGCAGCACCTTGTTCGCCACCGAACCGAGCACCACCGCCGGCAGCGCGCCGCGGCCATGCGTTCCCATGAATACGATGTCACAGTTGAACTCACGCGCCAACTTGACGATGAGTTCGGCTGCTGACCCGACATGGATATGACGCGAAAAAACCAGCCCGGCGTTCTTCAGCAGCGCTTCAGCCCCCGCCAGCAAGGCTTCGCTCTCCTCGCGGTAATAAGCCGCCAGCGTTTCGTCACCGATATGCTGCTGCACGCGACCGATCGGAATCGGGGCATGCACATGCAACAAATGAATTTCCGGCGTTTCACGAAACCACGGAACATGCTGAATGAATTGCGCCACCGCGCGATCGGAGCACGCCGAACCGTCAACTGGAATCAGCACTTTGAACATTTGGTCTCCTTCATGAGCAGGCCCTGATTTTCCACCGAAAGCGGATTTCCGGCCTTTAAACAGGGTGCGGCTGATACACCGATTGCCACAACGACTATTATGAACTAGCCTTCTGCGCATGGTTCAAGATATGGCTTGTCTGCTTGAACTGATCCGGCACAAGGGCAAGTTCAAGCTAACGGATGGAGCGAAACATCATGAATAGCGCGGTAATCATCAATCTCGACTACGAGTTGCATGGCAATACAAACTGCCGAAGAATCTGGGCAGAAATTGAAACCCGCATGCTGCAGGCAGGTTTTGTGAAGAACAACCGTCTGTTCCTGACCACATTGAACAGGGACGCCGCTTGCAAACAAGCCAAAGCCGTGGTTAGCGAAGTTGAACAATTGCTGGCCGCACAGGACATCAATGTTCTCGATTCGATCCGCGAATTCTACGGACTTGACTACCAGCAGATCAACGACCTGCTCGGCCCATCGAACGCCCCGATTGAAGTCAGTTTCGTCGACACGGGCACCTTCCGGGCATTCCTCAAGAACGATCCTGAATAAGCTTCGACATGAGCGAAGAACTCCTCGGCGACGAGCTAAAGTCCTACATCCACAAACTGCTCGGCGCCATGGTGCAGCATGGCGGCTCGGATCTCTTCATCTCCCGGGATTTTGCGCCGACCATGAAGGTGCACGGCACCATGAAGGCGCTTTCTTCGCAGAAACTGTCCGCCGAGGTGTCGAAAAAACTGGCGTGGATTCTGATGACGCGCGATCAGCGCGAGGAGTTCGACCGGGAAATGGAGTGCAACTTCGCCATTTCGCTGCCCGGTGTTGCGCGCTTCCGCATCAACGTCTTTCAGCAACAAGGCGCGGTCGGCATGGTCGCCCGCACCATCACCAGCGAGATCCCCAACTTCGAAAAGCTTGGCCTGCCCAACTCGCTAAAGGAAGTGATCATGGCCAAGCGTGGCCTGATCCTGGTTGTTGGCGGCACGGGTTCGGGCAAGTCGACATCGATGGCGGCGATGATCGACCACCGCAATTCCAGTTCGCCCGGACACATCATCACGGTCGAAGACCCGGTGGAATACGTCCACACTTCAAAGCAATGCCTGGTGACGCACCGCGAAGTCGGTGTCGACACCCATAGCTGGCATGCGGCGCTGAAAAACACCCTGCGCCAGTCGCCCGACGTCATCCTGATCGGCGAGATCCGCGACCTCGAGACCATGGAGCATGCTCTCGCCTTTGCCGAAACCGGCCACCTGTGCATGGGCACGCTGCACGCCAACAATGCCAACCAGACACTTGACCGGGTGGTGAATTTCTTTCCGGATGAACGCAAGCCGCAGGTGATGATGGATCTGGCGTCCAATCTTAAGGGAATCATCTCTCAACGCCTGATTCGCTCGCTCGATGGCAAACGCAAGGCGGCCATCGAAATCCTGCTCAACACGCCGACCGTGGCGGATCTGCTGGCCAAGGGGCAATCCGGCGCAATCAAACCGATCATGGACAAGAGCCGTGAACTGGGTATGCAGACCTTCGATCAGGCGCTGTTCGACCTCTACGACCAGGGACATATCAGCTACGAGGAGGCCATCCGCAACGCCGATTCAGCCAACGAACTACGCCTGTCGATCAAACTCAAAAGCAAGCGCGGTGAACCCGCCACCGCTTCCGGGATGACGCTGTCGATGGAAGAAAAGAAAGAAGAACCAAAAGAAAAGCCCGAAGAAGCTGCCAATCCAGCATCTCCCGCAAAGCCATCGGCATAGGCCGCTGCAAAAACAGGGCGGAATGAGACCCCTTGCCTGCGACTGGACCCGCGCCGGGAATTTCTCTACCATGCAGAAAACAACAGACTAACAAGAAAAAATGCAGCTTGAGGAGACAGCACCATGAACGCAGGGAAAAACAGGCACGGCCTGAGCGCACCCCGATCGCTAACGGCCAACTGCAGGACAGGTACCCGCATTTCCTGCCGGAGGCCTGCTGCATGAGTTCCGACTCGCCCAGCGCGGCTTTGCCCGAGACCGACAACGCGCGACTGAAACGCCTGCTCGCCCTGTCCAGCGCCTGCCACTCGGTACTGGCTCGCGCCACCTGCAAACTAGCCCTGCACGAGGACTTCTGCCGGCAACTGGTCGAGGTCGGCGGCTACGCAAGCGCAGCCTTGCACAATGAGCGCGATATCACGCCGTCAGCACCCGACAATCCGATTGCAAAAAGCCGCTCGCAAATTGTTCTGCCACTGGAATCGCACGAACAGGGTTTCGGCTTCCTGAGCATCAAAACGGGGAAAGACGAACTCGCCGACGATGAACGGGAATTGTTGCAGACGCTTGCCGCCGATCTCGCATTTTGCCTGAACGCACTCTTGTGCGACCGCGAGCGCCAGCACATTACCGGGGAGCTGGCCAAGCTCTCGCGCGTCATCGAGCAAAGCCCGGTGGCCGTGGTCATCACCGACATGGAAGGCCGTATCGATTATTGCAACCCACGTTTCTGCGAGGTATCCGGCTATACGCGTGACGAATTGGTCGGCCAGAATCCATCCATTCTCAAGTCGGGGCTGACGCCAGCATCGGTATACCAGGAGCTTTGGCACACGGTCAGCAACGGCAAGGAATGGCGCGGCGAAATCCTCAACCGCAAGAAAAATGGCGAGCTTTTCTGGGAGCGCCAACTGATCGTTCCACTCAAGGATGAAGCAGGCCAGATACAGAATTTTGTTGCAGTAAAAGAAGATATCTCGGAACTGAAGAATGTCTTGAACACCTTGCACTTGCATGAACGTGCGCTCGAATCTTCATCGAACGGCATCATGATCACCTGTGCGGAGCACCTTGAACACCCGATCACCTACGTCAACCCGGCCTTCGAGCGCATCACCGGCTACGCGGCAAGCGAAGTCATCGGCAAAAACGGGCGCTTTCTGGTGCGCGACGATCTTGGCCAGAAAGACCTCTCGGAGATTCGCTCCGCCCTGCGCGATCGCCGCGAAGGCTACGCCATCCTGCGCAACTACCGCAAGGATGGCACGCTGTTCTGGAACGAATTGCACATTGCCCCGGTGCTTGACGAAAAGGGGGTCGCGAC
>CAJAHZ010000368.1 GCA_903939665.1 uncultured Pseudomonadota bacterium
CGAACTGGCCGGCATGCGCGACCGCATCCGCGCCATGCGCGTCAGCCTGGTCGAAAAACTCAAAGCCAGAGGCGTTGCCCAGGATTTTTCCTTCGTCGCCAAACAGCGCGGCATGTTCTCCTATACCGGCCTTAACGCCGACCAGGTGGAACGCATGCGCAGCGAGTTCGGTATCTATGCGGTCAGCACCGGGCGTATCTGCCTGGCCGCATTGAACACGAAGAACATTGACTACGTGGCCGATGCCATTGCAGCGGTGCTTTAAAGCGTCCTGATCGTCAAAAAAACGCCGGCTTGAAGCCGGCGTTTTTCATTTGGCAGAATAATCCTGATCAGCGCTTTCCGGCCTGCAACAACGGGGTCTTAAGTGGCCCACTGATCAGAAGGGGCATACGCAGCTTGTTCACGCTGCCGCTCATTTGCACCTCTATGGTGCCTCGGATCTGAAGATCCCTATTCACTTCCAGTTGCCCGGCGGACTGCATCAGGCCGGAGGTCAGCAGCAAGTTGGAAAACCGATAGCTCGACGGGGTCAAGCTGACCGTTCCCGACAACTGCTCAAAGCGTGTTGCCCCACCCTGCATGGGGGCCGTAGAAGCACGACGCGCCGCCTCGGCGAGGTCGATACCGCCAAGGCTGCCGCGACGCATGCTGAACTCGCCGCTGGCCGTTATTTCGGAGAAGATGGCCGGCCATGAATCGGCGGTTGCCGAAAAACTCATCTTGCCCGCTGTTTCGCCCTCGAACTGCGCTCCGATCCCGAGGAATTCTCCAAAACGCTTGGCATTGATCCGTTCAAAGGAAATATCGCCCACCATCTCTGTTTGCTTGTCAGCGGTGAGTAGGGCAACGCCCTGAACCAAACCATCGAAAACACGCACTTCTAGTTTGCTCAAAGTGAGCTTGGCATCTTCAAGACTCCCGTGCACAGTCGCAGAATCGATCTGAAAATGCGAAGCCTGAGACGGTCGCCAGGCAAACACTTCCAATTCGACATCAACCCCTCGGGCCGCAGGTTTTGCTTCCAGATGCACGCTACGATCCGGCGAATGCACCGACACTGACTGCAAGCGCCCATCCGGCGACAGTTTCATTTCCCCGTTCAGTTCGGAGAACCCGAGTCCGCGAAATGAAATATTGGTTTTCTCAAGGATCACGCGCTGTACGCTGGCTCTGGCAGACGGTTGGGCAGCAGACTCAAACACGCCTGACAAACCAGCCAGCGCCTCGGCAGGCAGCGTCACACCGCTGATTTCCGCCTCGCGAAACACCTTTCGTTGCGACATCATGGTGGCAAACGCGGGCAACAGCCGCATTTCCGAGATACGTATCTCCTTCCCGCCAGCGCTGTCGCCAAGGCGGACATTGCTCAGGATCAAGCCCGGCTTGGGGTAAAAGCTGGCACGCATTTCACCGACCTTTGCCGGCTGGCCACCCGCCTGCGTCAAGACCGCCTCCACGTCGGGTAAGTAGCTGCCGTAGGGAAACAGGAAAGCAGTAAGAAAAACCAATACCAGCAAGCCCAGCACAGCGAAAACAACCTTGATCGGCCAACTGATGTAATAGTCGTTCTCGCCGCGCTGAATTGGCTTGATTGACGAGTCCTCATCAGCGGCTGCTGCCTTTGTCTTACGCGCCGCAAAAAAACCTTTCAGCCGATCAAGCAGTGGCGTTTGTTTGGCACTTTCTTGCTGCGGTGGCGGTTTCAGCGTTTCCGACAGGCCGTCAAGGCCGAAACTCGAGATGTTGTTGGCTGCCGACAGGTTTACGGAGTGGATCGGCCCGACCGAAAACTGCGACAGCAAAGAATCCGTCACCTGAGGCCTTGCAAAACCGGCGACTGGCGGCGTCGATGGCTCTGCGCGAGGCGCCTCAAGCTTATTGCCCGTAGAAGAGCGTTGCGAGGCATATCCAATCGCAGCGGCTTTGATTTCCTCTGCGACCTTCTTGCTCTGCTCCCAGACAGAATCCTGCTCGACCCGCGGTTCAATAAAGCCGCTTTGCTCCAGTTCGCGCAGGGCATTCTCGACAAGCTGAACGTTGCCGGTCTTGACACTCAGATCTGCCACTGTGGCATTTCCATCGACAAGAATCAGCACCATGCGCATATTTCTCTGCACAACCCGGGTGCGATGACGCATCGCTTCCTCACCGGAAGCGGTTTTTGCGTAAATTAAATTAGGATCCATTTTTCTCGGCAAATGTTGACGAAGTGTTCATGAGTGTCTAGAATGCGCGCTTCTTTGTTCCTCGATAGCTCAGTTGGTAGAGCGCCGGACTGTTAATCCGTAGGTCCCTGGTTCGAGCCCAGGTCGAGGAGCCACTAAACACAAGGCCTTGCAAGGTTTCTGACTTGCGA
>CAJAHZ010000369.1 GCA_903939665.1 uncultured Pseudomonadota bacterium
CACTGCGTTACGGCGAGAACCCACACCAACAAGCCGCCTTCTACCGCGACCCGACGCCGACCGAAGGTTCGATTGCCAACTACAAGCAACTACAGGGCAAAGAGCTCTCGTACAACAACATCGCCGACGCCGATGCAGCCGGGGAATGCGTCAAGACCTTCAGCGCACCGGCCTGCGTCATCATCAAGCACGCCAACCCGTGCGGCGTTGCGGTCGATATCAACCTGCTCTCGGCCTACGAAAAAGCCTTCAAGACCGACTCGACTTCGGCCTTCGGCGGCATCATCGCCTTCAATGGCACGGTCGATACGGACATTGTCACCGCCATGAACGAGCGCAAGCATTTCGTCGAAGTCCTGATCGCCCCGGCGTTCACGCCGGCAGCAAAAGAGATGCTCGCCAGCAAGCAGAACCTGCGCGTTCTCGAGCTCCCCTTAGCCAATGTTTACCACGCCTTTGAACTGAAGCGCGTCGGTGGTGGCCTGCTGGTGCAAACGCCGGACCGGTTCAACGTGCAAGCCTCTGACCTCAAGGTGGTGACCAAAGTCGCACCAAGCGCCGCGCAAATCGAAGACCTGCTTTTCGCCTACCGTGTCGCCAAGTTCGTCAAATCGAACGCCATCGTTTTCTGCGGCGGCGGCATGACGCTCGGCGTCGGCGCCGGGCAGATGAGCCGCGTCGATTCGACACGCATCGCCGTGATCAAGGCCAACAACGCCGGCCTCGCGCTGGGTGGGGCGTGCGTCGCTTCGGATGCTTTCTTCCCCTTCCGCGATGGCATTGATGTGCTGGCCGAAGCGGGTGCCAAGGCCGTCATTCAGCCCGGCGGCTCGATGCGCGACGAAGAAGTGATCGACGCGGCAAACGAACACGGGATCGCCATGGTCCTTACCGGCGCCCGCCATTTCCGCCACTGATCGGAGCGCTACGCAATGAAACTCCTTGTCATCGGTTCCGGCGGTCGCGAACACGCCATCGCCTGGCGCCTGGCCAAGACCCCAGGCTTGCAGAAGATTTACGTCGCACCGGGCAATGCCGGGACAGCGCGCGAGCATGAGCTGGAAAACGTGAACATCACCGACCCGCTGGCGTTGGCCGACTTCGCTGAAAGGGAAGGGGTGCACCTCACCGTCGTCGGCCCGGAAGCGCCGCTGGCTGCGGGGGTCGTAAACCTCTTCCGGGCACGCGGCCTGAAGGTTTTTGGCCCGACCAAGGAAGCAGCGCAACTCGAAAGCTCGAAGGATTTCGCCAAGCGCTTCATGATGCGGCACAAAATCCCCACCGCTGCCTACGAAACGTTTTCGGACATTGCTGCGGCCCACACTTACGTCGAAAAGAAGGGCGCGCCGATCGTCATCAAGGCTGACGGACTCGCAGCAGGCAAGGGGGTTGTCGTGGCCATGTCGCTCGAAGAAGCGCATCAGGCGATCGACGACATGCTTTCCGGCAACAAGCTCGGCGATGCTGGCGCTCGCGTTGTCATCGAAGATTTCCTCGACGGAGAGGAAGCCAGTTTCATCGTCATGGTCGACGGTAAGAACGTGCTGGCACTGGCGTCGAGCCAGGACCACAAGCGCATCTTTGATGGCGACAGCGGCCCCAACACGGGCGGCATGGGCGCCTACTCGCCAGCCCCCGTGGTGACGCCAAGCATTCATGCCAAGGCGATGCGCGAAATCATCATGCCGACCGTGCGTGGCATGGCTGCCGACGGCATTCCGTACACCGGCTTTCTCTACGCCGGCCTGATGATCTGCAAGGACGGTTCGGTAAAGACCGTCGAGTTCAACTGCCGCATGGGCGACCCGGAGACGCAACCGATCATGATGCGCCTGAAATCCAACTTCCTCACGCTGCTCGAACACGCCGTCGCCGGCAAACTCGACCAGATCGATGCCGAATGGGATCGCCGCGTTGCGCTCGGCGTGGTGCTCGCCGCAGCCAACTACCCCGACACGCCACGCAAGGGCGACGTGATCAGCGGTCTGCCGGAAGAGACCGAAGACGCACATGTCTTCCACGCCGGCACCGCTGACAAGGATGGCCAGATCGTCACCGCCGGCGGTCGCGTGCTCTGCGTCACGGCGCTCGGCGACAACGTCAAACAGGCGCAGAAGCGGGCTTACGAAGCCCTCTGCGGTATCCACTTCGACGGCATGCAATATCGCAGCGACATCGGCCACCGGGCAGTCAGCCGTTAAGCATGATTGACCCGACCGCGCTGACCAGCTACTTCACCGGCCTGCAGCAACGCATCGTTGCTGCAGCCGAAGCGCTCGAAGGCGCATCGGGAAAAACCTTCCATGCCGACCCGTGGCAGAAGGAAGCGGGCCAACCGCTCGGTGGCAACGGCATCACCTGCATTCTGGAAGGCGGGCGTGTATTCGAGCGCGGCGGCGTCGCCTTCTCACACGTCACTGGCCCGGCATTGCCTGCCTCTGCAACGGTGAAACGCCCCGAGTTGGCTGGACGAAGTTTCGAGGCGATGGGCGTTTCGCTCGTCCTGCACCCCGAAAACCCCTACTGTCCGACCGCCCACATGAACGTCCGCGCCCTCGTCGCGAGCAAACCCGGCGAAGAACCCGTCTGGTGGTTCGGCGGCGGCATGGACCTGACGCCCTACTATCCGTTCGAAGAAGACATCCGCCATTTCCACGGCACCTGCAAGGCAGCGCTGACCCCCTTCGGCGACGACACGCACGCACGCTACAAAAAATGGTGCGACGAGTATTTTTTCCTGAAACACCGCAACGAACCACGCGGCGTCGGTGGCGTCTTCTTCGACGACCTCAACGAAGGCGGCTTCGAACGCTGCTTCGCTCTGACCCGCGCCGTCGGCGATGCCTTTGTCGAAGCCTACCTGCCGATTCTTGAAAAGCGCCAGCACACACCGTTCGGCGAACGCGAACGCGACTTTCAAGCCTATCGGCGCGGACGCTACGTGGAATTCAATCTGGTCTGGGATCGCGGAACGCTGTTCGGTCTGCAGTCGGGCGGTCGCACCGAATCAATCCTGATGTCGCTGCCGCCCGTCGTCAAATGGCGTTATGACTGGCAACCCGAAGCCGGAACACCAGAAGCGCTGCTTTACGAATTGTTGCCGCCGCGCGACTGGGTTTAGCCCGGTTATTTGAGCTTGCCGCGCATCACGCGCACGCGGTCGGACTTGCCGACCTTCAGTTCGCCGCCACCGCCGACGAGGTTGCCGCAAACGCAGGCGCACTTGATGTGCGGCACCGAGTTGAGCACCGTCGTGCAATCAAGGCACTCATAGTACAAATCTCCGCCCACCGGCAGATGCGCCGGATCGGGTGCCGGCTCTACCGGTTTGAACAGGTAGATCTTGCGTAGGTCGATGTTCAGCATGCTGCCTTCCCCTTCCCGATCACTTTTTGCTGTTGGACGATCATTCTAGCGCTTCAAAAGCCACGCTGCGAAGGGAAAACACAAACGAAGTGAAAAGATTTTTTGAGCAGAGAAGATCCGACCCGAAAGGAACTCAGGCGAATTGCTCGACTGCCGCGCGATAATGGCGCATGGCTTCGTCGGAACGTTCGGTCTGCTCAAAAAGGTGCGCCAGTTCGAGACGTACCTCGCGCTGATCGGCCAGCGACAAAGAGGCTTCAAGATAGCTCTGCGCCTTGCCCCACAAGCGTTGCGCCAGACACAAACGCCCCAGCGCAAGCAGTAGTTGCGGATCATCCGGATGCTGCGACAGCCACTTGTCGGCACGCGCAATGCGCGAAGTAAAATTCCCGCCAGCAAGGCGTCCATAGAGACGAATCAGCGTCGAATCCCACGCCTGATCGAGTTGCGTTTCGATAATCGACTGCGCCTCGTCATGCGCACCCAATTCGATCAAGGCCTCGGCAAAGCCACGCGCCAGACGCGGGCTGCTTTCTTTTGCCGGCACCTGACGCAGATAGGCGAGCAACTGGGCAAGGTCCGCCTGCCGTTGGCGGACATTCTCCTGGTGCGCCTTGAGTTTGACCTCCTGCGCCAGCTCGGGCAGCAAGCCGTCACGTTTCTCGAGCAGGCGCGCGATACGCAGCACTTCGTCCCAATTGCCGCACCCTTGCTGGGCACGTAGTTCAAGGCGCAGCGCAGCGATATGCCGACCGGCGATTTTCTGCAGACGCTTCAATGCAGCGACCGCATCATCAAAACGGCGCGCATCCAGATACATTTCTGCCTCAAGCATCAGACGGGCAGACTGCATCTGCGGCTCATCCATGCTGGCGCGATCGAGCCAGGCTTCCTGCTTGCAGGGCTCGCGCAGGCGTTGCGCCGCACGCGCCGCAACCAGCGCAGCCAAGCCCGGCGACTGGCCAGCGGCATGTGCTTCACCGGCCTTCTTCAAGGCCTGGCTGTAGCGTCCTTCGAACAACAGACGCATCGCATCCTGAAAGACCACCGCCGCCTTTTCGCGCCGACGGCGCTCACGAAAAGAACGTACGCGGTTCGGCAACGAGAGCGTTAACGCGATACCGCGCAACAGCCCGTAGAGCGTAACAAAGCCCGCCAGCATCAAAAGGATCGCCAGGTTGAGCGAAATCTCGGCACGGTACGGAGGAAAAACCAATAACACATAGCCATCGTTGAAGCGCGCCGCCAGCGAAATACCGACAGCCAGCGCAAAAAGCGTCAGCAGCCAGAGCAAGCCCCTCATTTGCGCTCCTTGCCGAGCTTGAAGTTCTTGATCGCGGACAGACTCTCGTTAAGGTTTGGCAGTTCGATATTGATCTCGGTCGCCGCCAGTTGCTTGAGCGCGCCTTGCGTGGTCTGCAGCGATTTGTCCCGCCCGTCGAAATAGCGGTCGATCCACGCCTGAGCATGCTTGAGCTCATTGCGGAATGTCCATTGATCACGCGCCAGCAGCGCCAAACGCGCATTAAGCAAACGCAGCTTGAGATTTTCGCGCAAAAAGAAAGCTTGCCCCGGCGCCAACAAGGCCGGTTCATCGCGATCGAAGCGCTGGATTCGCACAAGACTGCGGATTTCGCCCCAAAACTCGGCGCCGATGCGTTGCCAGAAGTCCAGACTGGCCGGCGAGCCCGTGCCCTGGTCAGCCTCGACCGTTGTCTTCGGTTTGCCTTCGGCCCGTGGGCGGGAATCAATCGCCAGTGGCAGAATATCGATGGCAGCAATGACGTTTTCCAGACGCAGGCTCATCCCCGGCATATCCAGTTGCGGTAACGCACGCAAACGATCCAGATCGCGATTCAGCACCTTGCGCAGCCCGATGAACTGCGGACGGCTATTGCCCGCCAGGCGAGCATCAGCAGCCTGCAGGGCGAGCACCGCCCCCTGTACATTGCCGGCCAACTGCAACTGCTGGGCAGCCAGCGTCACGCTCTGCTCGATTTCAGCCAGCGCCCATTCATCGCGGTTGCGCGCGAGATCCTGGTAGAGATTCTCCAGCGTCGCCTGCTGGCTGCGCGATTCGGCGATTTTCGCCTCCAGCGCACCGAGCTTGCCCTGCACCACCGCAACCTGATCCTGCGCTTGCCTGGCAAGCGTGCGACTCTCCTTGCTGGCAAGATCAATATCGGCCAGACGCCGAGCCAGCTCTTGCTGGGTATCGGCAAGTTTCAGGCGCGTCTCGATCCACTGCCAGCCGGCCAGGCCAAGGGCAATCAGCGCAACAATCAACCACGGATTGCGCCAGACGGCAGACTTGGCGTTCATCAAGTCCGGCTTTGGCGGTTCAAAGCTCAGCGGAGGCGGGTTGGTATCGTCGTTCATCCGGCAAGAATTTCCGTTGTTTGTTATCACTGCCAATTATATGCGCACAATCCGGCGATGATACCGGCATCGGCAGGCCCGGTCAGCGTTACCCGCTGCAAGCCCAGCTCCTTTGCGACGTCGGCAATGCGCTGATGCGGCACGAAAACGGGCGTCATGCGCAAATGCTCACGTCCGGCGGGGTCAAGCAAGGCGGCAAGATTACGCAGACCTTCGCTCGATGAAATCGTCAGCGCATCCAGCCGCTTATCTTCCCACAGCGCGCTCAACTGCGCAGCGCCATCAACCGGCGCCGAGCGCTGATAACAGGTAACGTAGTCGACTTCAGCGCCCCGCTCGCGCAGCGTATCCGCCAGCAGTTCGCGGCCGCCATTGCCACGGAAGATTACGACACGCCGTCCGCTGACACGTTCCGTCCGCAATTCCGGCATAGTAAGCAATGCTTCCGAATCAAAGCGCTCGGGCGGCGCAATCGTCGGCCCGATACCATAGGTGGCGAGCAAGGCGACGCTGCTTTGCCCGATCGCGAC
>CAJAHZ010000370.1 GCA_903939665.1 uncultured Pseudomonadota bacterium
AGCGTACCGCCCAGCGGAATTGACCTTGGTCAAGCGCTTGGCCTTTCTTTGATTCAGGTCTTACTGTGCTGGCAGCCGGCAGTGCTGACCAAACCAGTTTGCCAACTCGCCTGCCGCAGCGTTGAACGCCGCGGGTGAGTCAAAGCTGCTGCCGGTTGCCGGGATGATCTCCAACTTGTTGGAGCAGGCAACTTCTTTCAATGCGCGCTGGCTGCTTGCCACCAGTGCCGCATCGTTTGCGCCGACCAGCATGAGCAATGGCGAACTCAGCGAACGCAGGTAGAGCATGCCGGCGAGGTCGATCAGGCCGCCGCGACAGCCGGTGGCGGCAATGTCGTGATCGCGTTGTGCTGCAACGCGAACAATGACCGGCGATGCGTGATCTGCCGCACACAGTCCGATCGGCAGGGTGGGCAGCGTCTCGTTCTGCATCTCGCGCTTGATCAGGTCGACACCGCCGAGCAGTCGTTTGGCCAGCAGGGAAACGTTGTGATGAACGTCTTCGAAGCGCTCTTCGGCATAAGCCAGGAGATCCAGCCGCAGCGTCGCAAAACCGTGCTGTCGCAGCATCGCGCCGAGGGCTTCGTCGTGCGACTCCGGGTTGGCGCCGGCGTGCGCCAGGATGATCAGGCCCCCAGCGTCGGGCGGCAGTATCAGTTGCCCATGCAGCGGACCGTGCTCCGTGTGGATCAGGATCGGGGTGCTGCCATCGCTGTCTTGAAGCTCGTTCATCGTCCGGCCAGTCTGACGGGGATGCGGTGTTGCCCGAAAGGCTTGCCGAAAGCCCCGAAGCGACCGGCAATTTGCGCCTGGCAGTGTGGGCAGCGGCCATCGGCCGGCAGGTCGTAGTGCCGGATGTCGTACCAGTCGCGCTCGATCAGTGCGGCCTGGCAGTTCGGGCAGAAAGTGGTGCCGCCTTCGGTGTCGTGCACATTGCCCGTATAAACATGATGCAGGCCGGCATCCATCGCGATGCGCCTGGCGCGGGTGAGCGTCGAGGGCGGTGTCGGCGGCAGGTCGTTCATCTTCCAGTCGGGGTGGAATGCGGTGAAATGCAGGGGGACGTCCGGCCCGAGTTCGCGCGCCACCCACTCGGCAAGCGCCTTGATTTCGCCCGCCGAGTCGTTCTGGCCGGGGATCAGCAAGGTCGTGATCTCCAGCCAGCAGTCGGTCTGATGATGGATGTAGGCGAGGGTATCGAGTACCGGTTGCAGATGGCCGCCGCACAGTTTGAAGTAGAAATCGTCGGTAAAAGCCTTGAGATCAACGTTGGCGGCATCCATCACGGCGTAGAACTCGCGCGCCGGCTCGGCGTGGATGTAGCCGGCAGTCACGGCGACCGTCTTGATGTCGCGCTCGCGGCAGGCTTTTGCCGTGTCGATCGCGTATTCGGCAAAAACCACCGGATCGTTATACGTAAAGGCTACGGACTGCGCGCCATAGGCGGCGGCCGCAGCGGCAATGCCCTGTGGACTGGCGGCGTCCATTAGCCGATCCATGTCCTTCGACTTCGAGATGTCCCAGTTCTGGCAGAATTTGCAGGCCAGATTGCAGCCGGCGGTGCCGAAGGAGAGGATCGATGAGCCGGGGAAGAAATGATTGAGCGGCTTCTTTTCGATCGGATCGATGCAGAAGCCCGACGAGCGACCGTAGGTGGTCAATACCATCTTGCCATCGACGTTCTGGCGGACAAAACAGGCGCCACGCTGGCCTGCGTGCAGTTTGCAATCGCGAGGGCAAAGGTCGCACTGGATACGGTCGTTTTCGATCGCATGCCACCAACGCGCCGGGTGGGCGGATTCCGGTGTTTTGGCCGCGCTGTCCAGACCGTTTGCGTTATTCGTCAATTCTCTTTCCATTTCATTACCTCGTAACGGGCGAGGGTGATTCGGTCGTCCCAATAATCGGCGGGCAGGCCGGCCTTGAGTTTGAGCTGAGCGATGAACTGTTTTGGCTTCGGGAGCGATTCCCATACCTGCGGCAGAAAGGTCGAACGGCGCTGGCCGCGTGTCAGGATTACACCGTCAATGCCGGGGCGCAAGCGGGCAAGGGCATCGGCTTCGTCGGTGAAGGTGATGGGTTCGGCCGGGGTGAGCAAGGAGACTTCGACATCGGTCCGTGCAAATTCCTCGGCGCCGAGCGGCGAGAATCTGGGGTCCTTAAAGGCGGCAGCGATGGCATTTTCGGCGACATCGGTGGCCAGCGGGCGATGCGCTTCGAGGCTGCCGATACAGCCGCGCAGTTGCCCGGCCTGGGTCAGCGTGACAAAGGTCGCGCCGGGCTGCCCAAGTTCCGGTAGCGCATCAACCGGCTGTACCTCGCGCTCGAAACGTCTGGCAATGGCGTTGCGCGCAATACTCAGCAGGGCGCGACCGAGTGCGTCAGTCGTCATGACCATCCCCGTCGGTGAAGGCGAAAGCACCGTAGCCGACGACCCGGGACTTGTCGCCCGCCGTGTCGCCTGAGTTGCGCAGGTCGATCAATTTTGCGCGCAGTCCGTGCTGGCGGGCGGCGAGCAATAATCCATTGACCGGCGTTGCGCCGCAGGCATGTTGGTGATCGATGTAGGGGTCAAGTGCCAGAATGTGCTCGGCAGTTTCTGCATCGACATGCTGTGCCGCGTCGTAGGGCAGGTAGTGCGAGAGGTCGGAGCTGATGACGATCAGCGTTTCGTCGCCACCCCACAGGCGCTCCAGCACCTCGGCCACTTCGCTTGCCGAGGCGTGGCCCACGGCCAGCGGCAGCAGCGAAAAATCGCCGAGCACCGCCTGCAGGAAAGGTAGTTGCACTTCCAGGGAGTGTTCCTGTGCATGGGCTGCGTCGCTGAGCACAACCTGCGGAAGATCTTCGATGCTGGCAGCGGCTTGCCGGTCGATTGGAATCATGCCGAGCGGCGTCATGAAGCCTGCACTGGAAGGCAAGGCCAAGCCATCCACCGCCACGCGATGCGTCGGGCCAAGCAGGACAACACGCCGCACGGTACCGCGCAGTGCTTCCAGTGAGGCATAAATGCTGGCCGCTACCGGGCCGGAATAAACATAGCCGGCGTGCGGCGCAATGATCGCCTTCGGGCGCAAGGCGGGAAGTTGCGGCGCTTTGGCGAGCATCCGCTCAACGTCATGCGCCAGAACGGCGGCAGACGCTGGATAGAACATTCCGGCAACGGCGGCGGGACGAAGATTTTGACTCATCGGGAGGCTCCTTTTCCTCACTATATAAGCGGGATTCGGGAAAACACAAGGGCGTGCAGGTCCGTTCGGATTATTGCCGCCGAGTCGGTCGGTAAGCGGCGCCCCCCGTATTCCGCTAAACTTACGCCATGCCACGCCATTACGCCATTGTTCCAGCCGCCGGCAGCGGAGCGCGTTTCGGTGCACAGATGCCGAAACAGTATCTGCCGATTGCCGGAAAGCCGCTGATTTATCACACCCTTTCTGCCTTGTGCCGTTGTGAGCGCATCGACCGTGTCTGGGTCGTGCTCTCGCCGGATGACGAAGTGTGGCGGAAACATGACTGGACAAGCCTCGGGCCGAAACTGGAAACGGTCTTCTGTGGCGGCGCAACGCGTGCCGAGAGTGTGGCCAACGGGCTGCTTGCCGCAGAAACGGCGGCTGCCGACGATGACTGGATGCTGGTGCACGATGCGGCTCGCCCGTGCCTGACGCAGGCAATGCTTGCCGCGCTTTGCGACGAATTGGCGGATGATGCGGTTGGCGGCATCCTTGCCGTGCCGGTGGCCGATACGCTAAAGCGTGCCGATGCCGGGCAGCGTGTGGCGGCGACCGAGCCGCGTGATGGCTTGTGGCAGGCGCAGACGCCGCAGATGTTCCGTTACGGCGTACTGCTGCGGGCGCTGGCCGAGCATCCCGGCGTGACCGATGAAGCCGGTGCAATCGAAGCGGCTGGTCTGAAGCCCCGACTGGTGCAGGCCGATACGACCAACCTCAAGGTGACTTATCCGACCGATCTACGTCTGGCGGAATTGATTTTGCAAGGGAGAGGCGAATGATCCGTATCGGACAGGGCTGCGATATCCACGCGCTGGTGACGGGGCGCAAGATGATCATCGGTGGTGTGGATATCCCGCACAGTCTTGGTTTGCTTGGCCATTCGGACGCTGATGTGCTGCTGCATGCGATTACCGATGCCTTGCTCGGGGCGGCAGCACTTGGCGATATTGGCCGGCATTTTCCCGATACCGACGAGCGCTATCGTGGCGCCGACAGCCGCGTTCTGTTGCGCGCCACCGTGGCCTTGCTGGCGCAGGCCGGTTGGCGGGTCGTCAATGTTGATGCGACAATTCTGGCGCAGCAGCCAAAAATGGCGCCGTACATTCCACTGATGGTGACGAACATTGCCGCCGACCTGCAGGTGGCCGAGGGCTGTGTCAACGTCAAGGCAAAAACCGCGGAACGACTGGGCTTTGTCGGTCGCAGCGAAGGAATCTCCGCCGAAGCCGTGGTATTGATTGAAAATGATGCCTCAGAGGCGTTGCTGGAAACCCCATGATCAAGAAAATTCAGGTTCAGCAGTTGAAGGTTGGAATGCATGTCAGCGATTTCAATGCGGGCTGGCTGAATCATCCCTTCGTGCTCAACAGCATGAAAATCGACAACGATGAACAGATTCAAAAGGTGCTGGCGAACGGCATCAAGGAGCTGTTCATTGATACTGCACGCGGTCTGGATGTTGGCGACGCGCCAACGGGAAAGGAAGCCGCGGAGCAGACCAAGCGCCAGCTCGAATCGCTGGCCGAGACCGCCAAGCCGAAGATGCCGGAGCGGCAGGTGTCACTGGCTGAGGAAATGTCGCGCGCCAAGAATACCTTCACCGAAGCGACCAAAGTCATACGCGGCGTCATGGATGACATCCGTCTTGGGCGGCAGATCGAAATCGGGGCGAGTAAAGCGATTGTCGAGAAAATTACCAGTTCGGTGATGCGCAACGGCAACGCCATGCAGAGCATGCGCCGGCTGAAGCATCTGGATGACTACACTTTCCTGCATTCGGTCAGCGTATGCACCATGCTGACCTCGTTTTCCAAGGCCGTCGGCCTTGATGTGGCGACGACCCACGATGTTGCGCTGGGTGCGCTGCTGCACGACATCGGCAAGATGCGCGTCAATCTTTCGGTGCTCAACAAGCCGGCCAAACTTTCGGACGAAGAGTTTCTTCACATGAAGTCACACGTCGTGCTGGGTTCGGATCTGCTGCGGCAGATGAGCGGCGTGCCGAAGATCGCTTTTGAACCGCTTGAAATGCACCACGAACGTTTTGACGGCAGTGGTTACCCGAACGGTCTCGCGGGGATGGAAATATCGCAGGTCGGTCGGATGTCGGCGATCGTCGATGTCTATGACGCGATTACTTCGGATCGCTGCTATCACGATCCGATGAGCCCGGCCGACGGGATCCGCAAGCTGTTCGAGTGGAGCAAGTTCCATTTTGATCCGGAACTGGTGCAGATCTTCGTCAAGAGCATTGGCATTTATCCCGTCGGCACGCTGGTTCGCCTGGAAAGCGGGCGACTGGGGATTGTCATCGAGCAGCGTGAGAGCAATCTGCTGACGCCGGTGGTGCGCGTGGTGTTCGATGCCAAGCGTAATTACTATGTCACGCCGGACGACGTTGATTTATCAAGACCGATGGGTGCGGGCGGTGCAGACAAGATCGTCGGGCACGAGTCGCCCGGCAAATGGAAGATCGACATCCCCCGATTCATGAAATAAGCGGTTGATCAGTTGCTTGCCGGCAGTCGCAAGCGAGCCACAAGACCGCC
>CAJAHZ010000371.1 GCA_903939665.1 uncultured Pseudomonadota bacterium
GTGTCCTCAATCAGCGGTGGCCGAGGGTGGGAATTGATTTCGACGGGCTCGGCGGTCGGTTGGTGCTGTCGTTCAAAGAAATGATGTTATTCGAAAACGGCAAAGGGGCAGGCATTTGTCGCTGCCGGATAGGCTAAACAGGCTAGGCATGGCAATTTTGCACGATATCTGTTTTACTTTGCCTCCATGAGTGACATTTTTCATTTTTTGACTAGTGATGATTTGCGGGTGCTCGCCGAAAAAGCGAGGCGGATAACTTATGCTGCTGGGGAGGTCGTCCTGAGTGAAGGAAAAGAGGCGCCCGGTATATTTGTCTTGCGCTCTGGTCGAATGAAAGTTGAGAAACGCCTCTTCAATCCGCCGGTCCTGATTGCTGCGCTGGGACCGGGCGAAGTTTTTGGCGAAATGTCGTTTGTCGACAGTCATTCGATCAGCGCTTCCGTAGTGGCGATGGAAGTGTCAGAGGTCGATGTCCTTGAGAAGGCCGAGGTGTTTGCTCTGCTTGCGTCTGTGCCAGGCCTCTCGAGCAGGTTCTACCAGTCGCTGGCGCTCAAGCTTTCTGAAAGACTTCGCGCGACGACGGATAGCCTCGCTGGGCTGTAGTCTTCACCTACCCACGCATCGAACGCTTCGGTCAGCGATGGCCTCGCAGTCTGCTGATATAGTCATTTCCCAGTTGTCGAGCAAAAACTGTCGAATAAAATCGAGGTGTTCTGATAAACGCTTTGTAATTACGGGGAATCTGAGGTGTCCGGGCTGGACGCCTAACGATGCCAAGCCGTGAGTGTGGTATCATCGCAACATATATCACTTTTGTGATTGGTATTGGTTGTGGTTTGTATAGAGCAATAAGCGGCGCTATTTTATTAAAGCTGTTTCCAGCTTCGCTTCTGATCGATTGTTTCGCATTCTTCGCAAAAAAATCCCGTTTGTGTGTATTCCGTCACGGTTTGAAACCGCACTCGATGTTAACCTTCATTCGAGTAAATTTTGGGCTGTGCGTTATGCAACGGTAACGAGCCGATAGTTTGATTTGCGGTAGAAGAAAGAAGCGTATCCAGGTGCGATGGAAATTTGCTAGGGGAAAAATGTGATCAAGGTATTCAACCATTGGATTCATTGGAAGACGGTTTTCCAGATTGTTATTGATCTCGTTTTTCCGGTTGGCTGCGTTTTGTTGGCGGTCTATTGGGTTGGCCGTGCGCAGTTGGTGGATTTTCAGATTGTCACGACTTACGCGGTTATTTTTGCGTTGGTGATGATTGTCTTCAATGCCTGGCTTGGACTTTATCATCGAGCGCATAGCCGGACCGCGGCGCAAACCCGTGCGCGTGCAGTTCTTTCCTTGTACTTGTCGGTTCCTTTAGCCTACGTTGTTTTTTCCCTGCTTTCGATTGCCGATGTCAATCGTGAACTTCTGCTCCTTTCAGGCTTGTCTGCTTTGTTCGGCACGCTTGCGCATCGTGTTTACACAATGCACGGTCGAACCGGCGCGATGATGATGCATCGCGTGCTGATCTTTGGCGCGGGCCCTGAGGCGGAGTCTGTGGGGAAGGTGCTCAGACGGTCAGATCCGGATATTGAAATTGTTGGTTTTTATCCAAGCGCGACCGACGCTGAAATCTGCATTCCGGGCCAGTTGGTTTTGCCCAGGGAGCAATCCCTGTCGGATACGGCTCATAACTTGAAGGTCGACGAGATCATTATTGCTGTCCATGAGCGGCGTGGCGGGATTCTGCCCTTGCGCGAGTTGCTTGATTGCAAGTTATCCGGTGTCAAGGTGCTTGGTCTGGCCAGCTATTTTGAGCAGGCACTCGGGCAGATCAGGCTGGATTCGTTGCGCGTGGGCTGGCTCATTTTCGGCGAAGGCTTCCGCCAGGGTTGGGGGCGTACTTTCGTCAAGCGCATGTTTGATATCGTTGCCGCATTGATTCTGATTTTGGTGTCACTGCCCGCGATGGTCGTGACGGGCTTGCTGATCTTTTTTGAAGACGGATTCCCTATATTTTACCGGCAAGAGCGTGTCGGCTTGAACGGGCGCCTTTTCAATGTCATCAAGTTTCGCAGCATGCGCATGGATGCCGAGGGTGACGGCAAGCCGCGCTGGGCAACGGCAAATGATGACCGGACAACGCGTGTTGGCCGTATCATTCGCAAGTTGCGAATTGATGAATTGCCACAGCTTTTCAGCGTGCTGGGTGGCGATATGAGTTTGATCGGCCCACGCCCCGAGCGGCCTTATTTTGTTGATCAGCTAACGCGCGATATTCCGTTCTATGCTGTTCGCCATAGCGTCAAGCCAGGCGTGACCGGATGGGCTCAGGTGAATTATCATTATGGTGCTTCGGTCGATGATTCCATCCAGAAGCTTCAGTATGATTTGTATTATGTTAAAAACCATGCGCTATTTCTCGATCTTGTGATCCTGTTCGAGACGGTCGGTGTGGTGCTTACCGGTAAGGGCGCTCAGTAATCCAGACTTCTCAGGTTGAGTCGTATTCGGAGCGCAATCTGAGGGGGTTTGTCGGTTGGGTGCCAGCATAGAAACAATATCCGCCTGGAGTTATGGGCTTGCAGGCTGCGTTTACGCAGCCTTTGCAATTTATCTGGCCTCTGGATGGCGCGCCGGATTGCGTAGCCGTGCTTTGTTCATA
>CAJAHZ010000372.1 GCA_903939665.1 uncultured Pseudomonadota bacterium
GGCCGGCCTTGGTCGGGATCGTCGTGTTCTTCTTGATCAGCTTGGTCATGACGCCGCCGAGCGTCTCGATACCGAGCGACAGCGGGGTGACGTCGAGCAGCAGTACATCCTTGACTTCGCCTTGCAGCACGCCGCCCTGAATCGCTGCGCCAACGGCAACGGCTTCATCCGGGTTTACGTCGCGGCGCGGTTCCTGGCCGAAGAACTCCTTGACCTTGTCCTGCACCTTGGGCATGCGGCTCTGGCCACCGACCAGAATCACGTCGTTGATGTCGGTGATCTTGCAACCGGCATCCTTCAGTGCGATACGGCAAGGCTCGATGGTGCGCTCGATCAGTTCATCGACCAGCGACTCAAATTTGGCACGCGTAATCTTCAGCGCCAGATGCTTCGGACCCGAGGCGTCGGCGGTGATGTACGGCAGGTTGATTTCGGTCTGCTGGCCGGATGACAGCTCGATCTTGGCTTTTTCAGCAGCATCCTTCAGGCGCTGCAGCGCAAGTACATCGGCCTTCAGGTTGACACCGGACTCCTTCTTGAATTCGTCGATGATGTATTCGATCAGGCGCTGGTCGAAGTCTTCGCCGCCGAGGAAGGTGTCGCCGTTGGTGGCCAGCACTTCAAACTGGTGCTCGCCATCGATTTCGGCGATTTCAATGATCGAGACGTCGAAGGTGCCGCCGCCGAGGTCATAGACGGCGATTTTCTTGTCGCCTTGCTTCTTGTCCATGCCAAAGGCCAGTGCGGCTGCGGTCGGTTCGTTGATGATGCGCTTGACGTCGAGACCGGCGATGCGACCGGCGTCCTTGGTTGCCTGGCGCTGGCTGTCGTTGAAGTAGGCCGGAACGGTGATGACCGCTTCGGTGACTTCTTCGCCGAGGTAGTCTTCGGCGGTTTTTTTCATTTTGCGCAGCACTTCGGCAGAAACCTGCGGCGGCGCAATCTTGGTGCCGCGCACTTCGACCCAGGCATCGCCGTTATCGGCCTTGAGGATCTTGTAGGGCATCAGCGAGATGTCCTTCTGCACTTCCTTCTCTTCGAAGCGGCGGCCGATCAGGCGCTTGACGGCATACAGCGTGTTGTGCGGGTTGGTCACGGCCTGACGCTTGGCGGATGCGCCGCACAGGATTTCGCCGTCTTCAGCGTAAGCGACGATCGACGGCGTGGTGCGTGCGCCTTCAGAGTTCTCAATGACCTTCGGCTTGCCGTTTTCCATGACGGAAACGCAGGAGTTGGTCGTGCCAAGGTCGATACCGATGATTTTGCCCATGTCAGAGTCCTTTAAATAATTTGTTGAGACTGGAATGCCTGGTGATGAGCCTCAAATGAGGCTCATCGAGTTAAATTCAAGCCTTTGCCTTGGCAACGACGACCAGCGCCGGGCGAAGCGTGCGATCTGCCAGCAGATAGCCCTTCTGCAGGACGGTGACGACGGTATTTGGCTCCTGGTCGGCTTCGACCACGCTGATCGCCTGATGGCGATGTGGATCGAACTTTTCGCCGGCCGGGTTGATTTCGTTGAGGTTGGCTTTCTCAAAGGCGGACACCAATTGCTTGAGGGTCAGCTCAGTACCCGCCTTCATGCTGTCGACGCTCGGTGCGTCGGCGGCCAGCGCGGCCTCGAGGCTGTCCTTGACCGCCAGCAACTCACCGGCGAATCGCTCGACAGCGAACTTTGCCGCCTTGCTGATGTCTTCTTGAGCGCGACGGCGCACGTTCTCGGTTTCCGCCTTGGCGCGCAACCAGGCGTCGTGATGCTCTTCCGCCTTCAGTTCGGCCTGGCGGAGCGTCTCTTCGAGGCTCGGCATGGTATCCATTTCAGGCGTGGCGGTTTCTTGTGCTGCCTGTGTTTCTTGTGCCGTTGGTACGGCATCGGCGACGGGCGCCGTTTCCTTGTCTAGCGCTTGCATAATCAGTGGTCTCCCGGAAAACCTCGCCTAGATTGGGGTGTTCTTGGCTATTTCAAGCGTTTTTTGGCTCCTGATGCTCAATTTTTTCTTAATGTCTTCAAATGGGGATGCGCAGCGCGCTTCTGCTGCTAGGATTCCATACTTGCGCTGGTGTGTTTTGTTGTGAATGGATGTGTTCAGGGTATGGCAGAGAAAATCGGCAAGTACGAAATCATTCGGATCCTTGGCAAGGGTGCGACGGCGGTCGTCTATCTGGTTCGTGATCCGGATTCCGGCAATCAGGTGGCGCTCAAGTTGATGCGTTTTGGCCAGGAAAATGCCGCCATGTCGCGCCGCCTGCGCAAGCTCTTCCAGACGGAAGATTCGACCGCCCGACGGCTGGATCACCCCAATATCGTCAAGATTTACGATGCGGTCGTCGAGCCCGAGCAAGCCTATATCGTCATGGAGTACATCGAGGGCGTGCCGCTCGACCAGTTCTGCTCGATCAACCGTTTGTTGCCGATGCACCGCGTGATCGGCATTATTTTCAAATGCTGCCTGGCGCTGGATCATGCGTTCCGGCGTGGTGTCATTCACCGTGACATCAAGCCGGCCAATATCATGATCGACGCCGACGACAATCCGAAAATCGCCGATTTCGGACTCGCTCTGAATCTGCACAAGGACATGGGCCTTGATTCGACCTTCGTGATGGGTGTTGGCTCACCGGCGTATATGTCGCCGGAACAGATCAAAAACTACCCGCTGAATCAGAAAACCGATCTTTATTCGCTCGGTGTACTGCTCTTCCAGCTATTGACCGGGCGGCTGCCGTTTCGCGCCAACAACGCGGCAACGCTGGTGTACAAGATCGTCAATATGGATACGCCTTCAGTGTGCGCGCTGAATCCGAACCTGCCTGCCGGCCTTGATCCGATCATCAAGAAGGCGCTTGAGAAAGACTTGTACAGCCGCTATCGCAACGGCGCCGAATTCGCCAAGGATCTGTCGACGGTGCGTTATCAGATGCTGGACGATGACGAGACTGCGCAGGATGCGACGCACTTTGACAAGCTGCGCAAACTGGATTTCTTTACCCAGTTCGAAGACATCGAATTGTGGGAAGTGCTGCGTATCAGCGTCTGGCGGGACATTGCGGAGCGCGTGACGCTGTTCCGCGA
>CAJAHZ010000373.1 GCA_903939665.1 uncultured Pseudomonadota bacterium
CCGCTCGGTAATCTGGGTGACATGACGCAGCGCGCCATCGACGTGTTGCGCAGCGTCAATTGGGTCGCCGCCGAGGACACGCGGCACAGCGGGCCGCTGCTCAAGCACTTTGGCAGCAACGCACGTTTGCTCGCCGCACACCAACATAACGAGGCTGGCGCTGCGCAACAGGTGATTGCTCATTTGGCGGCCGGAGAATCGGTTGCGCTGATTTCCGATGCAGGGACGCCTGCCGTTTCCGACCCGGGGGCGCGTCTTGTCGCGGCGGTGCGTGCCGCCGGCTATCGCATCGTGCCTTTGCCCGGTCCTTGTGCGGCCGTAGCAGCGCTTTCCGCGTCGGGTCTTGCTGAGCCGCATTTCCTGTTTTATGGATTCCTGCCGAGCCGGGCCAAACAGCGCGAAGACGCTTTGCGCGAACTGGCGGCTTTACCCTATGCCCTGGTTTTCTACGAAGCGCCGCATCGCATTCTGGAAACGGTTGCTGCCCTGGCGGCGGTGTTCGGCCCGCAACGCACGCTGGTCATGGCGCGTGAGCTGACCAAACTATTCGAGACGATTCATTCGTGCGCGCTCGGGGAGGCGCATGACTGGCTGCTGGCCGATGCCAACCGGCAGCGCGGCGAGTTCGTTTTGCTTGTCTCCGGCGCTTTGCTGGCGGGCGATGACGGAGAGGCCGAGCGAATCTTGAAGCTGTTGCTGGCAGAGGGCTTGCCGGTAAAGCAGGCGGCAAAACTCGCGCATGCGATTACCGGGGTGGGCAAGAACGCGCTTTACGAGCTGGCCTTGTCGCTGAAGGACTAGCGGTTTTGCGGCCCACTGCGCTTTAACTGGCCTGCTTGAGCTGGTCGAGGATGGCCGGGTTTTCGAGTGTCGAGACGTCCACGTCCTTGCCGATTTCCTCTCCCTTGGCCAGCGTCCGCAGCAGGCGGCGCATAATCTTGCCCGAACGCGTCTTGGGCAGGTTGTCGCCAAAACGGATGTCCTTCGGTCGAGCGATCGGCCCGATTTCCTTGGCAACCCAGGCGCGCAGTTCGTTGGCGATCCTCTTGGCTTCTTCGCCGGTCGGGCACGCCTGTCTGAGGACCACGAAGGCGCAGATTGCCTCGCCGGTCATCTCGTCCGGGCGACCGACCACGGCGGCTTCGGCGACCATCGGGTTGGAGACCAGCGCCGATTCGATTTCCATTGTTCCCATGCGGTGGCCGGAGACGTTGAATACGTCGTCGATGCGCCCCATGATGGTGAAGTTGCCGGTCTGCGGGTCACGCACCGCGCCGTCGCCGGCCAGATAGGTCTTGCCGCCAAAGTCTACGGGAAAGTAGGCATTCTTGTAGCGCTCGGGGTCGCCCCAGATGGTGCGGATCATTGACGGCCAGGGTTTCTTGATAACCAGAAAGCCCCCCTTGCCCCAATCAACCTCGGTGCCCGTTTCGTCGACGACAGCTGCCTGGATACCGGGGAAGGGCAGGGTGCATGAGCCCGGAACCAGCGGCGTCACCCCGGGTAGCGGCGTAATTACATGGCCGCCTGTTTCTGTCTGCCAGAAAGTGTCGACAATCGGGCAGCGCTCGCCGCCGACCACGGTGTAGTACCACATCCAGGCTTCCGGGTTGATCGGCTCGCCGACCGAGCCGAGCAGGCGCAGCGAACTCATGTCGTATTTTTTCGGCTGCTCCGGCCCGGCTTTGATCAGTGATCGGATTGCTGTCGGCGCGGTGTAGAAAATCGAAACCTTGTGACTCTCGATGTTTTTCCAGAAACGCCCCGAATCGGGGTAGGTGGCGGTGCCTTCAAAGACGACTTCAGTGCCGCCGCAGGCGAGTGGGCCGTAGGCGACGTAGGTGTGCCCGGTGACCCAGCCGATGTCGGCGGTGCACCAGAAAACGTCGTCGGGCTTGAGGTCGAATGTCCACTTGGTGGTCAGGATGGCATGCAGCAGGTAGCCGCCGGACGAGTGCTGCACGCCTTTTGGCTTGCCGGTCGATCCCGAGGTGTAGAGCAGGAAAAGCGGGTGCTCGGCCTCAACCCATTCGGGTTCGCAGAGCGCAGGCTGGCCGGCCACGGCGTCGTGCCACCAGATGTCGCGATCGGCCTGCATGCTGCAGGGGTCGCCGGTGCGCTGGTAAACGAAGACCATCTTGACCGGCGATTCCTCGCCGCAGAGGGTGATGCCTTCGTCAACCGCGGGCTTGAGCGGCAACCTTCTGCCGCCGCGCAGTTGCCCGTCGGCCGTGATCACGGCGATTGCGCCGGCATCCTGAATGCGTTCCTGCAGGCTCCTGGCGGAAAAACCGCCAAAAACCACCGAGTGAATTGCGCCAATGCGCGCACACGCTTGCATGGCAACCACGCCCTCGATCGACATCGGCATGTAGATGATGACCCGGTCGCTCTTCTTGATGCCATGGGCTTTCAGCGCGTTGGCCAGGGCGACCGTTCGGCTCAGGAGTTCGCTGTAAGTGGCCCGGCTGACGTGGCCATCGTCAGCCTCGAAAATGATGGCGACCTTGTCGCCCAGCCCCGCCTCGACGTTCTTGTCGAGGCAGTTGTACGATACATTCAGCTTGCCATCGGCAAACCACTGGTAGAAGGGGGCTGCGCTATCGTCCAGCGACTTGCTGAACGGCTGTTTCCAGACCACGTGTTCGCGCGCCAGACGCGCCCAATAGCCCGGGTAGTCCTGCTCTGCTTCCTTGCATAGGGCGAGATAGGCAGGCATTCCCGAAATGGTTGCCTGCGCCACCGTTTCATCGGAAGGGGGGAAAACACGGGTCTCGTTCAGCGAAGACTCGATTGAAGACATTTGCATCTCTCCTCGGTGCGCAAGCCAGCGGAAGGCCGGTATTGTTAATGCTAGTCACTATGAGTATAACGACCAAGCCTTGCGAAAGTAAAATTTTGGCGGTTTGCGCGCCGGAGGGCGCTGTCGGGCGTGAGCCATCTATAATGAGCCGGATATTGAAGTCTTTTGTTTCCTCTCTCTTCTCGCGATCATGCAAATTACCCTTACCCGTCCTGACGACTGGCATCTTCACCTGCGCGACGGCGAAGCGCTCGCTGCCGTCTTGCCGCACACTGCGCGCCAGTTCGCCCGCGCCATCGTCATGCCCAACCTGCGCCCGCCCGTAAGTACGGTGCTTGCTGCCGCCGAATATCGTCAGCGCATTCTCGCCGCCTTGCCGAGTGGCATGCGCTTCGAGCCCTTGATGACGCTGTACCTGACCGACAACACGCCGACCGACGAAATCCGGCGCGCCGTTGATAGCGGTTTCATTCATGCCGTCAAACTCTATCCGGCCGGCGCGACGACCAATTCGGATGCCGGGGTGAGCGATCTGCGCAAGTGCGACGCGGTGCTCGCCGAGATGGAGCGCTTGGGTTTGCCGCTGCTGGTGCACGGCGAGGTAACCGATCCGGCAATTGATATCTTCGACCGCGAGAACGTCTTCATCGAGCGCGTTCTGCAGCCTTTGCTGGCGCGCCACTCGGCGCTGCGGGTCGTTTTCGAACACATTACGACCAAGGATGCGGCTGATTTTGTTGCCGCAGCGGGGGCGAATGTCGGCGCGACGATCACGGCGCATCACCTGCTCTACAACCGCAATGCGATTTTTAGCGGCGGTATTCGCCCGCACTATTACTGCCTGCCGGTATTGAAGCGCGAGATTCATCGCCAGGCACTGGTTGCCGCAGCAACTTCAGGAAACGGAAAGTTTTTCCTCGGCACCGACTCGGCGCCGCACGCGCGCGGCGCCAAGGAGGTCTCCTGCGGCTGCGCCGGTTGCTACACGGCGCATGCGGCGCTGGAACTTTACGCCGAGGCCTTTGAGATGGCCGGAGCGCTTGATCAATTTGAAGCTTTTGCCAGCTTCAATGGCCCCGATTTCTACCGCCTGCCGCGCAACACCGGTAGCGTCACGCTGGAAAAGCAGAATTGGACGCCGCCGGAAACTTTTGTTTACGCGGGGGGCGATGTGTTGATTCCGCTGCGTGCCGGCGAGCCGCTGCGCTGGAAAATTGTCAGCTGATCGCTGTTTTTGAATTCGGAAATTTGCTTGAGGAGATTTTCTGTGTCGCCGCTCAAATTTTTGCCCTTGCTGCTTTTGCCCGTCCTGAGCGCCTGCTCGGATCAGCGTGCCTCTTTTCAGATTGAGGGTAGCAACCACGCGCTTAGTCTGATCCGTGAACAGCGTTTTTTCTGGGATAAAACGGCCGTGTACACGATCGTTCCGGCGCGCATGCCCGATTGTATGCG
>CAJAHZ010000374.1 GCA_903939665.1 uncultured Pseudomonadota bacterium
ACTGCAAGCAGACCATCTCGCAAATCCTCGCCTCAGCCGGTCAGGCGCGCGACGAGAACCTGCAATCGATGGCCCTCGACGCCTACCTCGACAAGCTTCTCGAAGAGTGGCAGCTAATCCGCCCCCGAGCCCCCGTTCTCATCCACCTTGAAGGCCAACAACCTGCGCCGCAGATCGCTGCTGACCGCAGGCTCGAACAAGCGCTCCTCAATCTGCTCGACAATGCCGCTGACGCAAACGCAACAAATGGCGAAGCACTGAAATTCAGCGCCCGCTGGGATGCCACGACCTGCCGTATTGAAATTCTCGACTGCGGCCCCGGGCTGGGTAAAGAGGCTGCGCAACGCATCGGCCAGCCGTTTTTCAGCACCAAACAGGCGGGCGACGGCAGCGTTGGCGGCATCGGTATTGGCCTCTTTTTAACCAACGCCACCGTCGAGCAGTTCGGCGGCAAGGTCGAATTGTTCAACCGCAACGACGGGCAACAAGGCGCCTGCACACGCATCTCCCTGCCGCTCGCCCGACTGAAAGAACTCAGGTCATGACAGAAGACGACCGCTCGACCCTGCTTCTGGTTGATGACGACGATACCTTTCGCGAGGTACTCTCCCGCGCCCTCGAACGACGTGGCTACGCGGTGACCTCTGCCGCCAGCGTCGATGGGGCACTGCTCAAAGCAGTGACCCAGCCGCCAGAATTTGCCGTGGTCGACCTGAAGATGCCGGGCGACTCCGGCCTCGTGCTAATCGAGAAACTGATCGAACTTGACCCCAACACGCGGATCGTCATGCTCACCGGCTACGCCAGCATCGCCACTGCGATCGAAGCGATCAAGCTCGGCGCCATTCACTACCTGGCCAAGCCATGCGACGCCGACGATGTGGTCGCCGCACTGAACAAGAGCATTGAAGGCGACTCAAGCCTGCTCGTTTCGGAGTCGCCGCTCACCGTCAATCGCCTCGAGTGGGAGCACATCCAGCGCGTTCTCGCCGAGCATCAGGGCAATATCTCGTCGACCGCAAGGGCGCTGAAGATGCATCGGCGAACGCTGCAGAGAAAGCTGTCCAAGCACCCAAGCAAGGAGTAATCGTGCCGAGAACAGACAACTCGCCACTCGATCGCATGCGCATCGACAAATGGCTGTGGGCTGCACGCTTCTACAAGACGCGCTCACTGGCCACAGCAGCGATCAACGCGGGCCACGTCAAGCTGAATGGCAGCGCCGTCAAACCGGCACGCGAGCTGCGCTGTGACGACATCCTCGAATTGGCAATTGGCGATGCCCACTGGACGGTGCATGTGCGAGGACTCAACGAACAGCGCCGACCGGCGCCCGAAGCGCAACTCCTTTACGAGGAAAGCGGCGAAAGCCGCGCACGACGTGCTACAGAAAAGGAGAACCACCGCCTCGCGCCGGCACCGGGAAGCGATCTGCGCGGAAGACCGACCAAGAAAGCGCGAAGACAGATCCGCGGCTTCAATGATGGCCTTTGAAACGACCACG
>CAJAHZ010000375.1 GCA_903939665.1 uncultured Pseudomonadota bacterium
ACCCTTCTTGTTTTCCGCGTTGGCATAGTCGTTGAACACCACCGCTTTTCGCGTGCGCGCAGCTTCAGCCCAGATACCGGCCTGACTGATCGGATAATGCCGGTCGAAAACTGCCGTGCAGTAATGCGCGAGGGTGCTGCTCGACCAGGTCACCAGTTCGATCGTTTCCTGGTCGTTGTTGACCAAGTGGATGAAGGCGATCTGGCTTCCCGTCAGGGCTTCAGCCTGCTCCATTGCGTACTGCATGAGCTCACGGTCATTCATCACCTCCGCCTTCGAAGGAAGTTCCAGCAGCGTCTCGGCGCGAGCGGATATGTGCCGTAAAGCGATTTCGTTGTCGTGTTGTTCCGTGACATCGGTTGCCACGCCGTCCCAGACGATATCCCCCTCCGGCGTCCTGAGGGGAGATGAGCGAAGGCTGAGCCAACCCCAAGTACCATCGGCACGACGACAACGAATGATCAAGGAAGCCGGGCTCAGCTTGTCAGCACTCAGCGCTGTCGTCGTATTCAGTAACGTCAAAGAATCGGCAGACACCAGGTCCAACAAGGTGTTTGGGGAGGCCAGCACCGCCTGTGGCGTAACGCCATGCACCTGCATCACCCCGGAACTGACGTAACGAAAAGCTGGCGTACCGTCTTTAGACAGTGAGAATTGATAGATGTAGCTATTCGGCAGATTATTGGTCAACAAGTGAAGCTGCGCCTTGCTCTTCTCACGGCTGCGACTCGCTTCGGCGCGCTGTTTTTCGACGAACTCCAGTCGCAGCAACACAAAAACCAAGGCGCATATCCCTGCCGATGCACCAGCAAAAATTGCCAGGAAAGAAACGTGGGAGACCATTTTCGTCCGCTGTTCCAGCGCTTCTATAAACTGTTGATGCTCACCTCGAATCTGACTGGATGTCACCTTAAAACTCGCCTCCATATCGTCTGCTTGCCGATCGAGATCATGACGGGAGTAGTTGCTCATGCCGTGTATCTGGGTATCAAAGACTTGCGAATACCATTTAAGTTGTTGCTCGAGCAGCCTCCTCAACTGAAGCAAATGTGCTTTGTTCTGAAAAATAGGCGTGACCGCCTCCAGTCGGCGCAGTGCCGCCACATGCGTATCGAGGTCTACCTTGGTTGACAAGTAGGACCTCAGGAATTGTTGATCGCCGGTGGTGATGTATTGACGGGTATCGCTTGTGAGACGGGCAACATTGAAGAGAATATTGTTGATTTCAAATTGCACTTTCTCGGATTGCGTTACCTCACCCCTCGAATGTGCCAACCAGTTTTGAGTCCGGCTGACGGTGAGACCACCGATCATCAGAAAAAGAGCGCCCAAAACAAAAGCTCGTGTGATGCCTTTTCCAAGCGCCCATGGTTCTGCACTCTCCCGCCGGCTTTGTCCGGCAACGGCCCACCCAAGCGAGGCGAACAACAACGCCGTATGCACCGCCATGATGGTAAAACCAAACCATCCGAAAGCACCCAGTTGTGGCGTAAGGTAGGTCACAAGACTGGCGAGCGCCAAGCCGCTTACGGTCAGGCCAAGAAACGCTGATCCGATGGTGACCCAGCGGTTCCTGAGCGACATACAGCTCAGCAACAAGGCTGCTGCCAGAAACGTGAAGCACAGCGCTGTTTCCGGCGCCATCCGCCCCGGATGAAAAGTGCCTACCGTGCCTGCCGGTTCAGCAAACAACCACTGATCGATACCGATGTTTCCACCGAAAATGTATTCGCCCATGGTCAGCACGCCGATTGCTCCCGTCAGCAAGCCGCAAGAACGGGAAACGCCCACCTGCCACCTTGAAAGTGTCGGACTGCAGTCAGGACGGATAGCGGCCGACAACAAGCCGACCCCGATCAGGATGAAGCAAAAAGCGGTATTTGCCTTCATCGAGACCCAGATCGGCAGGATGCTCTTCATTGCGCCAATATCGAATGCCCAGCCGACCAACACCAGCAGCCCGCCAGCAATTGCCAGCAGCGCAGCGAGCGGAATCAGCGTATGCAAAAGACGCTGGTTCATGATGGCTTGCGCAAGCCATCGGCAACGCGGAAGGCATCGCGGATCTGCTCCCGCAACTGGTCGTCGCTCCACGGTTTGGTGAGGAACTTATAGATCGCCCCGCGATTAATCGCGTCGGTGACCGATTCAAGATCAGTGTAGCCGGTGAGCACGATGCGGATGGTATCCGGGTACATCTGGCGGACGCGCGAGAGGAATTCCGTGCCCGTCATTTCCGGCATGCGCTGATCGGAGAGGACGACGTGAACCTTGTGTTTCGCCAGCAGCTCAAAGGCCTCGAGCGGACTGCGGGCGGTGAGCAACTGATAGCCTTCGCGGCGCAACAGACGGGACAGTGCACTAAGGATGTTCGGTTCGTCGTCGACAAGCAGCAAGGTACGGGTTGCATCACCCGCGTATTCGATCACCGGCAAGCGCTTTTCACCCGACAATAAGAGCAGGAAATCCTCGGGCGGTACGGCACGGCTGAACAGGAAGCCCTGAATCGCATCGCAGCGCTTGCCGCGCAGGAAGTCCGCCTGCGCTTCCGTCTCGACGCCTTCGGCCAGTACCGAGAGATTCAGGCTGCGCGCCATGACAATGGCCGCCGTAGCGATTGCCGCATTGACCGGATTTTCGGTAATGTCCCGCACAAAAGCCTGGTCGATTTTCAGTTTGTCGAACGGGAAACGCGAGATGTAGGATAGCGAGGAGTAACCGGTACCGAAAACGTCGAGTGAAAGTTTGACGCCCAGCGCTTTCAGATGGTGGGTAATCGCGATCGCCTCTTCAACCTCGTCGATGAAGGCGCCCTCGGTGATTTCCAACTCTAGCGAATCTGCCGGCAGTCCGCTACATTGCAGTGCGTCCTTCACCACTGCCAGCAGATTGTGCTGCCGGAACTGGCGCGGCGACAAATTGACCGCGATGCGCAGTGGGCCAAAGCCGAGATCGAGCCAACGCTTGGTTTGGGCACACGCCGTCCGCAGCACCCACTCGCCGATCGGGATGATGAGGCCAGTTTCTTCGGCCAGCGGGATGAATTCGGCGGGCGAAATAGCGCCAAATTGCTCGCTGTTCCAGCGTAATAGGGCCTCCATGCCGGTCAGGTGACCGGTATCCAGGCTGACCTGCGGCTGATAGAAAACCCGCATTTCGTTTTTGCTCAGCACATCGCGCAGCGCGTTTTCGAGACTCAGCCGACGGGCAGCATCCGCATCCATCTGCGGTGAGTAGAAGCGGAAGGTATTGCGACCGGCATTCTTGGCGCGCAGCAACGCGGCATCCGCAGCCTTGAACAGGGCATCACCGGTTTCCCCATCCTTGGGAAAAATGCTGATACCGATACTGGCCGTAATCACCAGCGATTGCCCGTCAAGCTCGAATGGCACCGAGATTGCCTCCAACATGCGCTGCGCCAGCATAATGGCATCAGACTCATGCGCCAGATTGGCCATCACAAAGCCGAACTCGTTGCCCGAACGCCGGCCAACAGTATCGCCATCCCGCACCTGCAATAACAATCGCCGCGAAACTTCGATCAGAATATCGTCGCCTGCCGGCGGACCAAGCGTGTCGTTGATCATGCGAAATCGATCAAGATCAAGCAGGATCAGCGCCGCATTGCGTTCGAAGCGGTGCGCCGTGGATATAGCCTGATCGAGATGGTCGGAAAACAGGTTGCGATTGGGCAGTCCTGTCAAAGAATCATAGCTGGACAGGTGCTTGATGCGCTCGCTCGTTTCCTTGCGTTCCGACAGATCGCTGGAAATGCCCACGTAGTTCTGCACCTTGCCAGCCGCATCGGTTACAGCCGAGATGCTCAACCATTCGGTCACCAGAGAACCATCCTTGCGCCGGTTGGTCATTTCCCCCTGCCAGCTACCGTGGCGGTCGATCTGTTCCCACATCGCCTGATAGAAGGCAGCGGGTTGAATATCTGACTTCAATAGCCGCGGATTCTGCCCCAATACCTCTGTCTGCGTGTAACCGGTCATGCGTGAGAAGGCTGCGTTGGTGAGAATGATCAGACGGTCGGCGCCAGTAACGCAGATGCCATCGCCAACGCCGGCAAAAACCGTCCCTGCGAGGCGTAATTCTGCCTCGTCCACCTTGCGCTGCGTGACATCGGTCAGCGTACCGATACACAGCACCGCCTCTCCAGCCTCATCGCGCGCTACGACCCGGCCTCGCGACTCCATCCATATCCAGTGGCCTGCGTGATGACGCATGCGGAACTCGGGGAGAAGAAAGGCTTCGGTAGTGCCCATGACCTTGCGCATTTCATGCTCGTACCCCGGCACATCGTCGGGATGGATCAGCAGCATGTATTCCGAGATGGTTGCTGGCGCATCGGAATATCC
>CAJAHZ010000376.1 GCA_903939665.1 uncultured Pseudomonadota bacterium
CTCAAGGCTGCCAACGGCGGCGAAAAAGGACTGCGTCTGGCGGCGACTGAGCCAAAACCGGACATTATCCTGCTTGATATCATGATGCCCGACCTGAGCGGGCATGAGGTTTGCCGTCGTCTCAAGGCAGACCGGGCCACACGTGACATCCCTGTGATTTTTCTCACTGCGATGAACAACGAGGCTGACGAAGCGAGCGGATTCGCGCTCGGCGCCGTCGACTATATCGCCAAGCCGATCAGCGGCCCGATCCTGCGCGCACGGGTAAAAACACAGCTCAGCGTGAAACGTTCTGCCGACTTTATCAAGGACAAGAACGTCTTTCTGGTTACCGAGGTCAGCAAGCGGGCAAAGGAAGTTGAATTCATTCAGGACGTGACCATCCTCGCACTGGCCTCGTTGGCTGAAACGCGCGACAACGAGACCGGAAACCACCTGCGCCGTACGCAGAACTATATCCGCGCATTAGCCACGCACCTGCAGCGACATCCGCGGTTCTCGCTACTGCTGACGCGCACCAACATCGAACTCATCTATAAATCGACGCCCCTTCATGACATTGGAAAAGTCGGCATCCCCGACCAGATCCTCCTAAAACCCGGGCGCTTGACGGCGGAAGAGTTTGAGGTGATGAAGACCCATGCCGCGCTGGGCAAGGAGGCCATTGAACGTGCAGAGGCACAGATGGGGCGCAGCGCTCCCTTTCTTGAATTTGCCAAGGAGATCGCCTACGGGCATCAGGAAAAATGGGACGGCAGTGGCTACCCGCAAGGACTTGCTGGTGATCAAATTCCCGGCTCGGCGCGGTTGATGGCGGTTGCCGATGTGTACGACGCACTGGTCAGCCTGCGCACTTACAAGCAGGCGATGTCGCACGAGGAAGCCAGCCGGATCATTATTGAAGGACGTGGCTCGCACTTTGATCCCGACATTGTCGATGCCTTCCTTGCCGTGAGCCGTGAATTCGAGGAAATCGCCGAACGTTTCCGTGACGCAGGCGTTGAAGGTGACGGAATGCCTGCCCATGGAGAATCGCCATGAAAAAAATCCTGATCGTCGACGACCAGCCCAACATCCGCAAGTTGATTCACCTTGCGCTGCGCGACCATTTTGCGCTGGAAGAGGCCGGCGACGCTGATTCAGCCCTCGAACGATTGATGGTCGCGCGCCCGGACGGGCTTGTGCTTGACGTAACGATGCCCGGTTCAATCGACGGATTTCAGCTGTGCGAGCGGATCAAGCGCGATCCCAGACTGGCCGAGATCCACATTGTGCTCGTTACGGCTTGTGGTCAGGTTTCAGACCAGGAACTGGGTCGGGCGCTCGGTGCCGATGCCTATTTCATCAAGCCGTTCAGCCCCTTGGCACTGGCACGCCACCTAACCACGGCACTTTTGCCCGCTACCGAAGACGCAGCCGGATGACGATGAGACCCAATCCATGAACACAGCAAACGACCTGCCGATGCCCGGCGAACTTCGCACCGAGTTGACGTGCTGCCCTTGGGGCATTGCTGCGGTCGGTGGCGACGGCAACGTATGCGCCATCAATCCGGCATTCACGCGCTTCACAGGCCTCGTCACCGCTGACGTGCTCGGCATGGGTGAAGCCGATTTCGTCGCTCGCCTGGATTCGTCGGGCATTGAGCGGCAGCGGGTAGAGGCGACTGGTGACTTGCGCGCCATCCATTATTTTCGCGAGGCCTCCGTGCACACCGAGCACGACCAGCGGATGTCAGGCCTTGCCGAGGCGCTGCGCGAACCGCTTGCGAGCATTTACGGTTTTACCGAGTTGCTGCTGACTCAGGACTACGACGATGAAACCCGTCGGGACCTGACTGCCACGTTGCTGGACCAGACAGAAGTGATGTCAAACATCATCAATGAAAAACTCGACACCCGCAAAATCGAGCCCGCCGCCCCACCGCAAACATCGCCCAGATGACACGGCAAAACATCGGAGACCCGACATGAGAACCCGCCCCCATTACATCCCCATCATCGAAGCCGAAGCCGGCATGGTGCTGGGTGAACCGGTCCGTGTCGCCAATCGTGGGCAATTGCGTTTTTCTCTGCCCGCCGGGCACACGCTGACGAGTGACAATCTGCACCAACTCGCGGCGCATCACGCGGAGTTCATTTTCATCGCCGAGCCCGACACTCGTTCGGATGAACAAGTCGCTGTCGATGCCGCACAGGCAGCGCATCGTGTGATGGATATCTTCGTCGGGGCCGAGTTGGACGACCCCACCATGGCAGCCCTGTTTGACCAGGTGCTGGGTTACCGGAGCGCATGATGACAACGCAGATGCTCACGAGAGACGAGGTCGTCGAATACAGCAGCAAGCTGCCCGGATTTCCACGCATCATCGCCCTGATTCTTGACACGATTGATGATCCAGACGCCAACACCAGGACGCTGACGGACCACATCGGGCACGATCCGGTGATCGCCGCGCGCGTCCTCTCGCTTGCCAACATGGCGGCCATGCAGGCACGGCGCCAGTCGCCGGTTCAGGATATTTTTACCGCCACTTCACTGGTCGGTATGAATCACGTTCGCCAACTGGCGATTGTCTGCGGCATTGCCGGCTTTGTCGATGGCATCGCTTCACCTGACACGTCGTCCACGTTTTGGCAGCATAGTGTTGCCGTCGGCGTATGCAGCGAGGAACTGTCGCTGCACACGACCGTTCCGGTATCTGCCTCAGCCGCGCTTATTGCCGGCCTGCTGCACGATATTGGTCAGATCTGGCTGCACCATTTCAATGCGGAAGCCTTTCGTGCGACCTGGGGCCATGCGCTTGCCAGCAACATCGGTATCGAGGCGGCGGAACGCGAACGCTTCGGCGTGGATCATTCGACCATCGGCGCATGGCTGGCAACGCATTGGGCTCTGCCGGAGAGCATCTGCGCCGCAATACGTCATCATCATGAACCCGATGTTGCGCTGGCTCAACCGCTGGTGCCCATCGTGCATATCGCCGAAGTGCTGAGCAATGCGCTCGACCTGAGCGGTCGAGCGGAAAACCGCGTTACGTCAATCTCCACTGGTGCCTGCGATGCGCTCGGACTCACCTGGGACGGCAGCGCGCGCTCGCTGTTTGGCCGCATGGAAGCGCGCAGCCGCCATGCCAACGCATTTTTCAATCAAGCATAGCGCGCTGCATTCCAACGAAATTCGACAGGCCCCACCAGCACAATGAAAAACAATGAATTCAGCGCCGCGACCGAAGTACAGCTCAGCGAAGAAAATCTGCGTTCCAGCGCACAGCGCTTTCAGGATATCGCCAGCGCCTCTGCCGACTGGCTCTGGGAAGTGGATGCCAATGCCTGCTACACCTTCAGCTCCGACAACGTACAGGACTTGCTGGGTTACACGCCGGCTGAAATTTTGGGCAAGACCCCGTTCGACTTTATGCCGTCAGGGGAAGCCGAAAGGGCAGGCGCCGAATTTTATGCCACCGCTGCGCGCCGCGAGCCTTTTCGCAAAATTGACAGCACCCTCCGCCACAAGGACGGCAGCCTGCGCCACGTGCAGACCAACGGTGTACCATTCCTGAGCGCCGACGGCAGGCGGCTGCTCGGCTACCGCGGGATGGA
>CAJAHZ010000377.1 GCA_903939665.1 uncultured Pseudomonadota bacterium
CGATGGGCGAAGGGCGCGCCGGTCTCGCCATCGACTTCATCAGGCGACGTGGCGTTAAACGCGGCATCCAGTTCGGTCGACAGCAAGGTCGTGGCCATCCCGCTCGCCACTTCACCGGCGTTGTAACCGCCCATACCATCAGCCAATATCGCCAAGCCCAGGTTCGGGTTGGCGAATACGGCATCTTCGTTGTGCCCGCGCACCATCCCGGGGTCGGTGCGAACAACGATCTCAAGGGCGTCGCTTAAATTTTTTGCCACGTCTTCTCCCTAAAACTCGATATCGACTTCGGCGTGCGAGGCCGGTGCCTGACTCATGCATGCACGCAAATCCCGCGCCATTTCGTCGCCCGTCTGATAGCGTTGCGCCATATCCTTGCACAGCGCCCGGTCGATAATCGCCGCCAGACAATCGGGAACCAGTGGATTTACCCCCCGGATATCCGGCTGCGCCTCATTGGCAATCTTGAACATCAGTTGTGCCATCGAATCCCCGGTAAACGGCAACTGGCCGCATGCCATCTGATAGAGGGTAACACCAAGCGAGAAAAGATCGGAACGTCCATCAATCTTTTTCCCCGACAACTGCTCGGGTGACATGTAGCTAGGCGTGCCGAGCACCATGCCGGTCTTTGTTTTCGACGAGTCGGTGATGCGTGCAATACCAAAGTCGGTCACCTTGACCTGATCGGACTCCGGCTCATACATCACGTTAGCCGGCTTCACGTCACGGTGCACCACGTGATTGCTATGGGCATAGGAAAGCGCCTCAGCCACGCGGGCAACGATGCTCATTACCTGTGGCAAGGGAAGCAAGGCATTGGGTTTGGTGCAAAAAACCAGATCCTTGCCCTTGAGGAATTCCATCGCGATGTAGGCGAGATCGTGCTCTTCACCGGCGTCGTACATGGTGACGATATTCTGGTGGTTGAGACGACCTGCCGTCTCGGCCTCGCGGAAGAATCGCTCCTTGACCTCGACCAGTTCGTCGCCTTCAAACTCCTGCGACAAAGCCATCGTCTTGATGGCCACGACGCGGTTGATTTTTGGATCACGACCAAGATAGACGACGCCCATGGCACCCTTGCCGAGTTCCTTCTCGATCTGGTAGCGACCGAGCATCGGCTTCTCGACCTGCCCACCGTCAAGCATGCTGGCATTGGTTCGAGTGCCGGCGCCGCCCAGCATGACGGTTTCCGACATCACTTTGGCGCGATTCATCCGTTGCTCAAGATCACGGAACTTCGGGTTGAAATCGGCCATATAGCGGAAGGCAGCTTCCGCCTTGTTGAACTGGCGCTTGCGTTCAAAATCAAGCGCCAGATTGTAGATGTTCTCCATCAGAGAATCGTCAAGCGGGCACTTGCGGAACTTGTCGAAAGCCATGTCCAGTTGCCCCTGCCCCTGAAAGGCAAGGCCCAGCATGCGATTCGAATCCGCCGAATCGGCTTCCGACTTTTCCTTGCCACGCTCGGTCATCAGGAAGCGCTTGGTGGTCAGCAAAATATGGCCGACCAGCAGCAGGGTTGCCGACGCCATCAGCTGGATCCAGATCGCCGCACCGACCATCAGGCCGAAATGTGCGCCAAGCAGCGCAACCAGAAGGAGCGCCGTCGCGATCGCGCCAATGCCGGCCGAAAGCCGTGGCAACAAGGCGATCAGATAAGCGGCAACGAGCAGAAAAGCGGCCAGCGAAGCCCACACGCCCCACTCCGGCGTGACAAAGAAGTGTTCCTGCAGGATGCTCGACACGGCATGCGCGAGGGTGAGTACCGGGGCCATCGAGGGAGAGACCGGCGTGACCTGTGAAGCACCGACACCGGCGGCCGTCGCGCCAATTAGCACGATCTTGTCCTGGTACTTGCTGACGGGGATCTTCCCACTCAACACGTCATAAAAGGAATCCACCTGGAAGGCCGGCTTGCCGTCGTGATCCTTGTAGAAAAAGGTGTGCATCTGCGTTTCCGCGTCAGTCGGAATGCGCAGCTTGCCCAGACGAACTTCCTGGCCAAGACGCACACGCAGGTCGGCTGGCCCGAGATTGAGGCTCCTGGCGGCAATCGTCAGCGAGAGCGACGGATAGTATTGGTCATAGTGGCGAAGCACCAAAAGCTCGGAACGGATGGCACCATCAACATCGGCGTTGGCGTTAAGGTGTCCGATCGCCCCGGCTTTTCCGCCAAGACTATCAATCGGCACCTGTGCCGAGATGGTTGGCCAGACATCGCCGTTCTTGTCATCGACCTGCGGCAGACTGTTCTTCACCACGAAGTCAGGCAGCACCTTGTCCGAGCGGCCTTTCGGCTCACCCAGCACAAACAGCATCGGCAATACGACGTTGCCCGCCCGGCCAACACTGTCCGCCAGGATACGATCGGTGTTCAGCGCAACTTCGGCTTCCTTGAGCACGCCGCCCATCTGCTCGATCTGCGGGGCAGGTGATTCGGCCTCGGCAGCCTGCTTGTAAAGCTCAAGCAGGCGCGTCACATAGAGGTAACCGGGATCAATCTGCGGTTCAAAAAAGAAGGTGGTATTGGCAATCACCTTGGCTTTGCCGGCGGCCAGCATGTCGGTCATCTTGGCGTGGCGATCGCGCGGCCAGGGCCAACGCCCAAGGTTGGCGATTGACACGTCGTCGATCGCGATGACGGCCACGCGATCAAGCGGCGTACGGCTCGACGCCTGCACGCCGAGGTCGTAGGCCTTGCGCTCCAGACTTCGAATCAGATCACTATTGGCGGCAACGAGCATCACCCCCGATACGACCACTCCGAGGAACCAGTCAGTCTTCCAGAATCCGGCCTTACGCATCCCCAGCCTCCACATGCCGCCTTTATAAGGCTTGTCGTTTTGAATCAGTGCCGGCCCACGGTCCGACTGCTCCGGAAGCCCTCGCCAGAGACAAAATCGAAAAAGGAAACAGGAGCCTGTTCCGCATTCTTACAGTCACGCATGAGATTCGTCAAATATTGCTTTGGCAAAGCCCGCAAGAAGACTATCCGCCGTAAGGCAATTCGACGCCCAGGCCGCGCTCACGCGCCAGCATCTCAAGCCTCGCCGCCAGCCCAAGATCCTGTATTGCCATGCCCTGAGACTCGAACAGCGTCACGTCATCGGCAGCCAAACGACCGCCATGGCGACCGGTAATCACCTCGCCCAGCTCGACCAGCTGCCGCACGTGCAAACGGCCCTTTTCAAGCAGGGGCAGCAAATCTCCCGCCTCGCGCAGCGCCGTTTCGACGCTATCGACAACAATCGTCCGGCAACGCTTCAGAACGTCTTCGCCAAGTTCACGCCGAATCAGGGAATTGGAGCCGGCCGCGTTGATATGCGTCCCCGGCGACAGCCATTCGGCATCGAACAGCGGGGTCGCCGAAGTCGTTACGGTACTGACGATAGCGCTGCCACGGACCGTCTCTTCTGGTGAAGCAGCGGGCACCACGGCGATCCCGAGTTGCTCGGACATCCGCAGGCAAAAAACTTCCAGGCGCGCCCGGTCGCGCGCATAGACCTTGACCCGGCACAACGGTCGCACGGCGGCAAGCGCCTCGATATGCCCCTCGGCCTGCCAGCCGGCGCCAAAGACTCCCGCCACTTCGGCGTCAGGCCGCGCCAGCCAGCGGGTAGCGACGCCTGAAGCCGCACCGGTGCGCATCATGCCGAGCCGGTCGGCCTCGAAGACAGCACGCAGGTTGCCGCTTGAAGCGCTATACAAATGAACCAGAAAGCGCACGCCTGAACGATTGCTGGTGTAGACCTTGTAACCGATTGCATCCTGCGTCGGCACTGCGCCCTGCAGGACATGCAGCGTCGTTTGCGGCAGCCGGGTGCGCTGGCGCGGCACATCGCAGGCCTGCGCGAGAGAAAGGTCGCGGTGCACCGCCTCAACCGCCTCCAGCGCTAGCGGCATGGTCAGCAATTGACGGATATCGTTCTCGCTCAGAAAAAGTGGCATGGTCGTTCCTTTGTGGCTCTAAATGATTGTCACATCACGCCCTACAGCTTGCCGGCGCTCAAGCCATTTGCCGATCACGACGACCAGCAGCGCGCCCAATACTGGCGCGATGTGAAGTACCGAGGGCAATTGCATAGACAGCCACTCGCGGATCATCAGATCGCTGACCATCATCTCTCCGGCGACCCAACCGAGCAAGCCCGCACCGCAAACGACGATGACCGGATAGCGCTCCATCAGCTTCAGCATCAGCTGGCTGGTCCAGACAACCAAGGGAATACTGACGACCAGACCAAAACCAAGCAGATAGACGTTGCCCTTGGCTGCAGCGGCAACCCCGATGACGTTATCCAGGCTCATCACAAAGTCAGCAACGATGATCGTCCGAATTGCGCCCAGGAGGTAATCCGCCGACTTGATGTCATGCCCACCTTCGCCTTCCGGAATCAGTAACTGAATACCGATCCACAGCAGCAGCCCTCCTCCCACCAGCTTCAAACCGGGGAAGCCCAGCAGGCCCACGGCAAAAAACGTGAGCACGACGCGCAAGCCGACCGCGCCAATCACACCCCACAGAATGCCGAGACGGCGCTGCCGCTGCGGCAGATTGCGGCAGGCCAGCGCAATCACGACGGCGTTGTCGCCGGAAAGCACGATATCGATCAAAACGATCTGCAGAACTGCCACCCAGAAGCCGGGGGCGTTGATTAATTCAAGCATTATGGAGTCTCGTCGGCAGAGGGCGAGCAAATAGAGAATCGGGCAATTTTACCGGCAATTGGACGGGCGCTGCCAATCAAGCCAAAACGTCTATAATCGGCGGAGATTTATCGCGCAGCGCCCAGCGCTCAACCAGACAGACAGCCGCCGCCATGCCCAGAAAACCGTTGTTTCATTCGAGAACACGCGCTTCCTTTCATGGCGCCGGCATCACGCGCCTCACACTGCTGATCCCGGCGCTTGCTGCGCTGCTGCCCTTGCCCGCTGAAGCCGCGAAGTGGAACAGCATCGGCAGCAGAAACGGCGCGAAAATCGAGGTTGACTCGACCAGCCTTGAACGTGTCAATGACGACAAATTCCGCATCTGGCACCGCGAAAGTTACGCGACACCCCAGGTTCTCGACTCGGGTGCATTTTCCTTCGGCCGCCTCACATCACTGATGGAATTCGAATGCACCAAACGACTTGCAACATTGCTTCGCCGAAACTATACCGCCACCAATGGCGCTGAACTCAAATCGGAAAGCCACGACAGCAAGGACGCTACCGCGGTCATCCCGGACTCAATTACCGAAGCCGTATTCAGTTACGCCTGTCGCGAAAAGCTTCTCCCCAAGCCGGTAGCGGAGGAAGCGCCGCCCAGCCCGCCAAAGCCCGTGGACGACCCTAAAACAGCGAAGAAGAAAAGCAAAAGCGGCAAGGACGATCCGCCGCCACCGCCCCCTCCGCCCCCCGCGCACTGGGACTATGACGGCAAGGCCGGCGCCAGCAAATGGGGAAAATTGAGCAGCGACTATGCGACTTGCGGCCTTGGCCTGCGCCAGTCGCCAATCAACATCCACGAAACAATCGGCGCCGATTTGCCACCGATCCGCTTTACCTACAAACCCGTTCCGCTGTCGATCATCGACAACGGCCACACGATTCAGGTAAATGCTGCGGGAGCCGGTAGCATCAAAGTGGATGCAGAAGAATTCGAACTTCTGCAATTCCACTTTCACAAACCCAGTGAAGAAAAGATCAACGGCAAAACCTATGAGATGGTTGTCCACCTGGTCCACAAATCCAAAGAAGGAAAACTTGCGGTGGTCGCAATCATGCTGCAATCCGGCAAGGAACAGCAACTGATCCGTACGCTATGGAGCAACCTGCCGCTGGAACAGAACAAACTGATCGAGCGCACCGACATCAAGATTGACCCGACACTGCTCCTGCCGACAACACGCAACTACTTCACCTACATCGGCTCACTGACCACACCGCCTTGCTCGGAAGGCGTGTTGTGGCTGGTCTTCAAAACCCCCACTCAGGTCTCAAAGGAACAGATCGCCGGCTTCGGCAGAATCTACAAAAACAATGCGCGACCGATCCAGCCGCGCAACGCACGCGTCATCAAAGAGTCCCGCTAGAAAAGCCACCTGCCCCCAACAAAAAGGGCAGCCAATTGGCTGCCCTTTTTTGCCCAATCGGAGCCGCTTACTTGAGCAGCGCTTTGAGCAGCTTGGCCATCTCGGACGGATTGCGCGTCACGGTGAAGCCACACTCTTCCATGATGGCAAGCTTGGCATCGGCCGTATCGGCACCACCGGAGATCAGCGCACCGGCGTGGCCCATGCGCTTGCCGGCCGGTGCAGTGACACCAGCGATGAAGCCAACGATCGGCTTCTTCATGTTGGCCTTGCACCACAGCGCAGCTTCAGCTTCGTCCGGGCCGCCGATTTCACCGATCATGATCACCGCATCGGTATCCGGATCGTCGTTGAACAGACGCATGATATCGATGTGCTTCAGACCGTTGATCGGATCGCCGCCGATACCGACCGCCGA
>CAJAHZ010000378.1 GCA_903939665.1 uncultured Pseudomonadota bacterium
GCATGGCCATCGGCGCCCGGCAGAAAGACATCCTCACGCAGTTTCTGCTTGAAGCCATCATGATCTCGATCGCCGGCTGCCTGATCGGCCTGGTGCTCGGCATTGGCGGTGCGCTGCTGATCAACGCGATCACCGACATGGTCATCGTGATTTCGGGCGGCTCGGTGCTCGTCGCCTTTGGCGTCGCGGCAGGGGTCGGCGTATTTTTTGGTTTTTATCCGGCACGCAAAGCGGCAGCGCTCGATCCGATCGAGGCGCTGCGCTATCAATAACGAGGAGATGACTGCATGCCCCTGTTCAAACTCGGCAGCAAATGCCCGCAAATCCACAGCGAAAGCTGGATCGCGCCGAATGCAACGGTGATCGGCGATGTCCAACTGGGCAAAAATGCGTCGATCTGGTGGAACGTCACGGCACGCGGCGACAATGACCCGATCAGCATCGGTGAAAACTCCAACATTCAGGACGGCTCGGTATTGCACGCCGACGAAGGCGTTCCGCTGAACATCGGACGCGATGTGACCGTTGGCCACATGGTGATGCTGCATGGCTGCACGATAGGGGACGGATCGCTGATCGGCATCGGCTCAGTGATACTGAATCGCGCAATCATTGGAAAAAACTGCATCGTCGGCGCCAGCACCTTGATCCCCGAAGGCAAGGTCTACCCCGACCGTTCGCTGATCATCGGCTCGCCCGGCAAGGTGATGCGGACGTTAAGCGATGAAGAAGTCGCCCGCCTCGCTAACAGCGCGTTGAGCTACGTCGAAAACTGGCGGCGCTACGTGCGTGAGCTGGAAATACTCCCTTAATCCGAAGCGCCGGACGCCTGAATAACAAAGCCCGCACCGATACCTATCGATGCGGGCTTTTTTTCGTGCCGGATCAGCGAGCGCGATACAGCAGGGTCGAATGCATTTCCTGCAAAATCTTCTGCATCCCCTGGCGCGTCTTCAGGTTTAGGATCAGCGGTGAACGCGTGTTGGCGGCAATTTTTCCACTGGCCGCATCGTCGCGATAGACAATAATCACGACAGCGGCATCATCACTACTTTCCAGGCCAAGCAAGGCACAGTCGGCGTCGGACAATTCGATCTGGTATTCAAGTTCGAGGACTTCGGGCGCAACGATCGGAAACATCACATCGGAATTATCCATTGACTGCAACCAGAAAACGCTCGACAACCCTTCCTCGTGAAATATCTTGAAGCGTTTGCAGTTTTCGAAACCGGCAAGCCCTTCGGCAAAAGTAAAAAGCGTTTCCGGATCAACCGGAACTTCCTTCAGGCCGAAGCGTTCGATATCAATTTTCATTCTTTTCCCCCTTGATTGTTGCATTGCCACTTGGCCAGCACGTCGAAAAAAACCGGCACCAGACGACAATTTAACCCAGTTCAGGCGACTTTGATGCCGAAACCATCGACAGGCAGTTCGCCTTGCCGGCTTCAAGCCCACGCCCCGAAGGCGCGCGCAATTTTCCTGCTTGAGTTTTCCCGCCCGATTCTGCATAGTTCGCGCTCTTTTTTCAAACAGACACCGCGAACCTAGATGCTGCCTTCGATTGAACTCCGAATTGCCCAGAAAATTGCTGAAGAAATCGGTTGCCGCCCGCAACAGGTTGTCGCGACCGTAGAACTGCTCGGCGAAGGCGCGACCGTGCCATTCATCGCCCGCTACCGCAAGGAAGTGACTGGCGGCCTCGACGACATCCAGCTACGCCTGCTCGATGAGCGCCTGATCTACCTGCGCGAACTGGAAGACCGGCGCGGCGCCATCCTCGCCTCGATCGACGAACAAGGCAAACTGACGCCGGAACTGGCTGCCGAAATCGGTATGGCCGAGACCAAGCAGCGCCTCGAAGACCTCTACCTGCCCTACAAACAGAAACGCCGCACCAAGGCGCAAATCGCCCGCGAAGCCGGCCTTGCGCCGCTCGCCGAGGCGCTGCTCGCCGACCCGACGCGCACGCCGGAAGACGAAGCCGCCGCCTACCTCAACGCCGAAGCCGGCTTTGCCGATATCAAGAGCGTCCTTGATGGCGCCCGCCAGATCCTGATGGAGCAATTTGCCGAGGACGCCGCCCTGCTCGGCAGCCTGCGCGAATATCTGGATGAACACGGGGTCGTCAAATCAACCGTCGTTACCGGCAAGGAAACCGACGGCGCGAAATTCCGCGACTATTTCGACTACTCGGAGGCGATCCGCGCCATCCCGTCGCACCGCGCACTGGCGCTCCTGCGCGGGCGCAACGAAGGCATGCTGCAGATCGCCCTGTTGCTCGACACAGAACTCGATGAAGCGAATCGCCCACCCGGGCACAACCCCTGTGAAGCACGCATCGCCAAGCGCTTCGGCATCGCCGGGCAGAACCGTCCGGCCGACAAGTGGCTGGCCGACACCGTGCGCTGGACGTGGCGCATCAAGATTTTCCTGCATCTCGAACTGGAACTGATGAACGCCCTGCGCGAGCGTTCCGAGGAGGAAGCGATCCGCGTCTTCGGCTCCAACCTGCACGATCTGCTACTCGCCGCGCCGGCTGGCCAGCGCGCCACCATGGGCCTCGACCCCGGACTGCGCACCGGCGTCAAGGTCGCCGTGGTCGACGCTACCGGCAAGCTGCTCGACACCGCCACCATTTACCCGCACGAGCCGCGTCGCGACTGGGACGGCGCGCTGCACACGCTGGCCCAGCTGGCACGCCGGCACAGCGTTGATCTGATCAGCATCGGCAATGGCACCGCATCGCGCGAAACCGACAAGCTCGCCGGCGACCTGATCAAGCTGCAGCCCGAACTGCACATGAGCAAGATCGTCGTCTCCGAAGCCGGCGCTTCGGTCTACTCGGCCTCGGAATACGCCTCGCGCGAATTCCCCGAACTCGACGTCAGCTTGCGCGGCGCGGTGTCGATTGCCCGCCGCCTGCAGGATCCGCTCGCCGAACTGGTCAAGATCGATCCGAAGTCGATCGGCGTCGGCCAGTACCAGCACGATGTCAGTCAGAGCAAGCTGGCCAAGGCGCTCGATGCGGTCGTTGAGGATTGCGTCAATGCGGTCGGTGTCGATGTGAATACCGCATCGATCCCGCTGCTCACCCGCGTTTCCGGCCTCAACACAACGCTCGCCGCCAATATCGTCGCACACCGCGACAAGCATGGCGCCTTCCGCAACCGTCAGGCGCTGCGCGAGGTGCCGCGCCTCGGCGACAAGACCTTCGAACAAGCCGCCGGCTTCCTGCGCATCAATGGCAGCGACAACCCGCTCGATGCGTCATCCGTCCACCCGGAAGCCTACCCGCTGGTCGAACGCATCCTGGCCGAC
>CAJAHZ010000379.1 GCA_903939665.1 uncultured Pseudomonadota bacterium
AAGCGATCGACCAACAAGGAAAAACAGTTGGCTTGCAGGAACGGAACACCATGGCTGGGCAGACGCACTGGCAGCAACAACGCGTCAAACTGAAAGCTTTTGACACGCTTTCACAGCGCCACAAGGCGAGCGAACTCGAACTGGAAGTTCGACGTGAGCAGAAGATCCAGGATGAGTTCGCCTCCCGTAAGAAAGCCGACCAGGACTAAGTCATTGACAACACTGGCACGATGCTTGCTCATTGGTTGGCAACACATGCCTTCAAGGACCGATGATGACCGTTGCCGTTACCCATATTCTGGCCAAACTGCCCGCCCAGACACCTAGCGCCAGCAGCGCTGCGGCAACGGACACTGCCACAGCTGGCACTGACTTTGCCAGCCTGTTGCTCGGCCAGCTTGCTGCCGACGCAGACCTGCAGCAAGGCATCTCTGGCAACGCCCCCGCTCCGGCCGCTACCGACCTCCTTGATGCCAAGGCGCTTGACACAAAAATCCTTGATACCAGAGCCCTCGACTCAAACATCACCGATCCCGCGGCCAATCCTCAGGATGCTGCCATGCTGCTTGCCGGGCTCGGCATTACGCTGCCGCAACAGGATCGGAAGATAGCGACTGACGGAATCGCGGCAAACGAAGTGACTGCAGACGTCCTTCTTGTTGGTAACGGCAAAAAGGAATCCGCCATTTTACCTCTGGACACGCGAGCGCACGCCGAGGCTGGGCGACCGGAGGCCGCTCTTGTGGCCGAGACCAAGGCCCAGACCGGACTACCCATCCCGCTTGAGACCGGCGAAAAAGCGGCAAAATTTGCCGTACCGGACTTTGCTGAACCAAAAACAGACGCACTTACTGTCCACAGCCTCCCAAACGAGGCCAACAATTCGACAGCGCTGGCTGCAACGCCCCCACCTAACGCAGGAGCCCCCGTCCACAACACAACACTCAAGGTGGAAACGCCCCTCCACGCACCTTCCTGGTCAGGCGATTTTGCCCAGAAAGTGGTCTGGCTGACCAGCAACGACCAGAAATTCGCTCAGCTCACCCTCAACCCGCCGCAAATGGGGCCGATAGAAATATCGTTGAACATCAACAAGGACACGGCGAGCGCCTACTTCGTCTCGCCCAACTCTGAAGTTCGCGAGGCCATCGAAACGGCCTTGCCGCGACTGCGGGAAATGCTCGCCGGCGTGGGCATCGAACTCGGCCAAACAAACGTCAGCGCGCAGTCGTCGCGACAGGATACAGGCAACCCGGATGCGCGCCAGAGCACACCCCGCTGGGTCGCTGATGAGGCTATACTTGCCGGTGGCTCCGGACGCAACCAGGCAACCATCGCTCAGCGAGGCAACAGCCTGGTGGACACTTTCGCCTGAGGGCCTGAATACCGGTAGCACGTTGCAGAACATTTGCCGGGTACCAAAAGAACAAGAGGAGAATCGCTGAATGTCCAAGGAAGCAAAGCCGGCAGAAGAAGCAGTCGAAGCTGCGCCACCAAAAAAGAACAAAAAACTGCTGATCATCATCGCTGCGGTCTTGGTACTGGTTTTGGGCGGCGGCGGTGCGGCCGCCTATTTGCTGATGCACAAGAGCGCCGACCACGCTGACGAAGAGGAAGCCGTCCCCGACAAATCCGCCAAGAAGGATAAAGGCGAGAAGAAGACGCCGCCTGCCTATGTAGCGCTCGACCCCTTCACCGTCAATCTGGTTACGGAAACAGGCGACCAGTTCCTGCAATTGGCGATTTCCGTAGAGGTGCCGGACATTGCCGTGGGCGACCGTCTCAAGATGTACATGCCGAAGCTGCGCAACGACATCTCGCGACACCTGTCGACCAAAAAAGCTTCGGAGCTATCGACCAAGGAAGGCAAGGATCTGCTTGCTGAAGAAATTCGCGACCAGATTAACGAGATCGTCGAGGTTCCTGCGGTAAAAGGCAAGCCACCCCAGGACGCCGTCAAAGAAGTTCTCTTCACCTCATTCATTATTCAATGACCGAACAATGACCGCCGATTTTCTCTCCCAGGATGAGGTCGATGCCCTGCTTAAGGGCGTCACCGGCGAGTCCGATGAACCCGAAGCAGCGGCGGACACTGGTGACGGCGTTCGCACCTACAACGTCGGCACGCAGGAGCGCATCGTTCGTGGGCGTATGCCGACGCTTGAACTCATCAACGAGCGTTTTGCTCGTTATCTGCGAATCGGTCTGTTCAACTACATGCATCGCACCACCGAAATTTCGGTAGGCCCTATACGGGTTCAGAAATACAGCGAATTCATCCGCAATCTGGTGGTCCCGACCAACCTTAATCTGGTGGTTGCCAAACCGCTACGCGGCACCGCGCTGTTTGTTTTTGACCCCAACCTGGTTTTTCTTGTCGTCGACAACATGTTCGGTGGCGACGGTCGTTTCCATACCCGTGTCGAAGGCCGCGATTTCACCGCAACGGAACAGCGCATCATTCAGGGGCTGCTGAACGTCGTGTTCGCGGAGTACGCCCGATCATGGAAGCCGGTCTATGATTTGACCTTCGAGTACATCCGCTCGGAAATGAACTCCCAGTTTGCCAATATCGCGACGCCGTCCGAAATCGTTATCTCGACGACGTTCTCGCTCGAATTTGGCGGTTCTGCGGCTGAGATGCATCTCTGCTTCCCCTACTCGATGATTGAGCCGATTCGCGAACTGCTTTACAGTTCAATGCAGAGCGACCAGCTATCGAGTGACAAGCGCTGGATTGTCATGTTGCGCAAGCAGCTGAAAGATGCCGATGTGGAAATAGCCGCGAAACTGGCCACCACCACAGTAACCCTCGGGCAGATTCTCAAAATGAAAGCGGGTGACATTATCCCGATCAACATACCGGAAAAGATCATCGCCCAAGTTGACGATGTGCCGCTGATGGAATGCCGCTACGGACAGCAAGGCGGCCAATACGCATTAAAAATAGAGCGCTTCATCGCGTCGGAGAGCGCCGAATCGGCTTTGGGAGAGAATAATGGCTGACGAAACAGAAAACCCGGAAGATGCCATCGCTGAGGACGACTGGGCTGCCGCAATGGCCGAGCAGGCGATCGCTGAAGCGGCACCTGCGGCTGCAGCGCAGCCTGCGCAAATATTCCCGGCATTTGGTGAAAGTGCGGGCAAGGCATCGATGATGAATGAACTCGACATGATTCTGGACATCCCTGTCCAGATTTCGGTCGAACTCGGACGCACAAAAATCACCATCAAGAACCTTCTGCAGCTTGCGCACGGCTCGGTCGTCGAACTCGATGCGATGGCTGGCGAGCCGATGGACGTACTGGTTAATGGCACCTTGATCGCGCAGGGCGAAGTCGTCGTCGTGAATGACAAGTTCGGTATTCGCCTTACGGACATCATCACGCCCTCTGAACGGATGCGTAAAATTGGACGCTGATTTAAGGCTCTAACCCCATGCCTTGACAGCACCCTCGTGTATCAAGCGGGGCACGGGCTACTAAAAAACGAATAAGGTTCACCCAAAAAACAGACCGGAAAATACATTGGTTTGTTTCGCCAAATAACCTATCCTTCATTTGGGTAGT
>CAJAHZ010000380.1 GCA_903939665.1 uncultured Pseudomonadota bacterium
AAAATGACCTCTCAGTTCGTTACGGAACAATCCCTCGTCAGAGGGGGGAGATCAATTGTGAATCCAGCTCGTTGTTGCTTGTTCCTCCGCGTAGCGGCTTCGTCCAACCCGGCGGCCGGCCCCGCTCCCTCTGGTCGCTGGACACTGCGCGATAAAGCCGCGCAGCGCCGTTCACATCTACGTTGGGCATCATAGTGCGTTCTCTATTTCTCACATGCATACTCATATTCGGCCTTATTAGCTTTGCTCTCGCCGCACCAAAATGTACTGCACACGCAGAAGGTTCCAACGCCTACGCCCGCGCCACCGAAGTGGTGAGTCAACTCCCCGAGTATCGTGCGTGGTCTCGCTCTCATTCTTTTCCTGTTGCCTTCGGTGCTCCGATGGACAAAGAAGTATTGGTGGCCGGCATATGTTACTGGTCAGTGTCGGTCTACGCTGACAGGCCAGAGCGGCTTGAGTTGTGGCACATATTTTTTGTTCGCCTTCCCAGCAGAGTCGTGTTCGTCTTAGACTCGGAAGGAGAACCCATCTCTCTCAAAAAGTGGCGCATGCAAAACAAAGCGGACGGTGTAAAACCATGACGCCCAACCTGACAATCGAGAGGTACGCCGTACAAGCGGCTTCTCTCCGAGCAATCTGCCTCGCCCGGCGCCCCTCATTTTTACGCTGGGCATGCCTAGTTCATTCACTGTTGTTGACTGTCCTCTTCGGCGTAGCTGTCAATTGCAGCGCTCAGGAAGTTCCGCTTGTCCCCGACATCACAAAACAAATCGTCCGTGCCGTTCAAAGCTACGCAAATGCGATTTCTTGCCCCTCCGGAAACGTGAGTCCTAAGAGCATCGCGGCATTATTGCCATACAAGAAACTTGAGGACCGCGATTCCGCAAAATATGCTGTTTTGTGGTCTGGTGATATTGGCTGCCTCGGCGGCTCCGGATCGATAGCGACTCAAATTGCCATCGTTACAGTCGGTCCTAATGGGCATTTCCGTGTAGTTCCTGGCTTGTCGTCGCCCGCGATTAAGTTTGAAGGAATTCAAGCTAGATCAATTCCTAAGCTTGTTGGGAATACCAGCGACACGCTGATCTTGGACGGCCTAGATTACAGCCCGGCAGGGGGAGACGGAATGTGTTGCCCTACTGTTCTTGTTCGCGTAACTGTGCGCGCCGACGAAAAAGGCAACTGGACGGTAGTTGAACGGAAGCCCCGAGCCACAATAGCGAATACCCAACCAATCGTTCCAGGGGACGCTGCGCGGTGAAGCCGCGCAGCGTCCCTGAACTCGGACTACAAGGGCTTCCCCCCATTCGCAAGTGCGCGTGATGTTTTTTTAGTTCATCGTTTTTTCTTGATCTGATCCATATTGCACCGCTGTTGCCGTTTGCGGCTTCCGCCGCAGCCTCGGAGCGGGAAAGTCCCTTTCATTCGTTAGCGCTCATCAATTACTCTCTTATGCACGCTCATCAGATCCTCCGCTTTGTTCTCCACACAACAATTGGTGTGGTCTTGGGTGCGTCCGGTTCGTTTGCTGTCGGCGCACCCTCGCCGTTAGTTTCGGCAGAAGACACCCGGGCAATTTACAAAGCAGTCGGGCTAACCAAGCGTGCCGGAAAGCTTTTTAACGCCTGTGACGAAATCGTTCAGCCTGAACTAGAAGTCGTCGACCTGAATTCTGACGGCCAGCCAGAAGTATTTGTAACGGTTCTTGGGTCGTGCCAAGGCGGTGCTGCAGGAGCCGAATTGTCCTTGCTCATCAAGAGCAACGGGCATTGGAAGGTTAATCTTGGCTTTCCCGCAGGTGGCTATAAGTTGCTCACCACAAAAACCAAAGGCTTTCCCGACATCGAGATCGGAGGCGCTGGCTTTTGCTTTCCCGTATGGCGATGGAGCGGTAGTGAATATGCAATCTACAAGCGCTGTGATCGCTGACCCGGCGGTCGCCCCCGTTCCCTTCGGTCACTGGACGCTGCGCGATAAAACCGCGCAGCACCGGTCACCTCTACGTTGAACGGCAGCTTTTCAATCTGAGCTACTTCCGCTCAGGGTCGAAAGGGTGAGTTCAGGTTTTGAAGACCAGCCATTCAGCTGGTTCATTTTGGCTGTGAGTTCAAGCAATTTCCGATGACATCAATTGGTAATCGGAAGCAAAACATGTGAATTGTTTTCATCAACACATGTGGATTCCATAGATGCGGTCTCGGCCACCGCCTCTGGATTTCCTTCAATGCCGTTGTTATTCTGATTGTAAAGCCCGCAAAAATCCGTATACTGTACGGACATTGCAAGGAGTGACACTATGGGCGCCACCGTCAAGGAAGAACGCATCGAAATCCGTCTCGCATCGGCTGAGAAGGACCGAATTCGTCAGGCCGCAATCTTGTCCCACCAGAACGTCAGCGAATTCGTTCTTCGTGCCGTACGTACCGTAGCCGACGAAACTTTGGCGGCACAGACGCGCTTCGTTCTGCCCGAGGAACAAATGAATGCCTTCTATACCGCTCTCGATCAACCCGCCAAGTCGATTCCGCGCCTCAGGGAACTGCTCAAGAAACCGAGCGTCTTCGAGGTCAAATGAAGTTGCCGCTTCAAGGTCCTGAACTCCTGACCGAGGTCCACGACGTATTGGGATTCGACTGCGGCAACGAAGCACTGAACCGCTTTCTACAGCGCTACGCACTCCTGAACCAGCGCAACCAAAGCGCACGAACCTACGTTGCACTGCGCGGCGAAACCCGCGTCATCGGCTATTGCTCGCTGGCCGCTGCCTCTGCGGAATATGAAACCGTCCCTGCACGAATCGCCAAAGGACTGGCCCAGCACCCGATCCCGCTTACCCTATTGGCGAGGTTGGCCGTGGATCAGGCGGAGCAGGGGAGTGGCATCGGGGCAGGGCTGCTCAAGGATGCGCTGAAGCGGTTTCTCCAGGCGCAATCGATCATTGCCGCGCGAGCCCTTGTGGTCCACGCCAAGGATGACAGAGCCGTCGAGTTCTATCAGCACTTCGGATTCGCACCAACGCCACTTGATCCGTATCATATGTACCTGATGACCAAGGACATCCATGAGTGCCTGGTCTAGCCAATCAAAAAACGCTGCCGATGCAGTGCCTGCAAGCCTTTCAAGATGCGTATACCATCATCCAAAGTGCATACTCGAAAAATTGGGCGCGAAATTCGTCAAGTCATTATTTTTTTGGCACTGTCTGGCAACTACTGGACTCGATAAGCAACAACATTTTGATGGTAATTCTGATGGTGAATTTTCATGCGAAAGTCGTTTATTCTTTGCAGATCAACCGCATGAAAAGCTCGTGCACAATCGAGTGGGAGTAAGCTAGCCCACTCTTTCAAGGCGGGATGACGGGCCTCAGGCCTTCTCCCGCACATACGGCTCGTGCAGGTCGACGGGTTTGACGGCCTTCTTGCGCATGCGGATGTTGAGCATCTCAACGCCAATCGAGAAGGCCATCGCGAAATAGATATAGCCCTTGGGGACGTGATGGCCGAAACCGTCGGCAATCAGCACGACGCCAATGACGACAAGGAAGGACAGCGCCAGCATCTTGATCGTCGGATGATCCGAAACAAAGCGGCCAATCGCGGCGGCAAACAGCATCATCAGCCCCACTGAAGCAACCACTGCGGCAATCATCACGCCCACTTCGCTGACCATGCCGACGGCAGTGATGATCGAATCGAGCGAAAAGACAAGGTCGATCACGATGATTTGCGCGATGACGGCGAGAAACGTCGCCCCGACCTTCCGCGAAGCTTCGCCTTCCTCGCCCTCAAGAAGCTGATGCACCTCGCCGGTACTCTTCCAGATCAGGAAAAGTCCGCCGCCAATCAGGATCAGATCGCGCCCGGAGATGCTCCATCCCGTTATCGTGAATACCGGCTCGGTCAGCCCGACAATCCACGACAGCAACAGCAGCAGACCGATGCGCATGAACATCGCAAGGAAGAGGCCGATCCGCCGCGCCATTTCCTGCTTTGCGCGCGGCAGCTTGTCGACGAGAATCGAGATGAAAATGATGTTGTCGATGCCGAGAACAAGCTCCAGCGCGGTCAGCGTCAGGAAAGCGACCCAGATTTCGGGAGAGAGCAGAAGTTCGATCATGATCAGCCGTTATCGACGTGCATCGGCCAAAGCGGCGATGCGCACTTCCAGCGGCGGGTGGCTGGAGAAAAGATCCATCCAGCCCGGTCGACCGTTGATTCCGGCTGTCGCGATATTCTGCGGCAGTTCACCGGCTTCCATTCCACCCAGGCGGCGCAACGCGGCCATCATCGGCTGCGGTGAGCCCATCAGCTGCGCGGCGCCGGCATCGGCACGGAACTCGCGCTGGCGGGAAAAATACATGACAACGATGCTCGCCAGAATGCCGAAGGCGATGTCGCAGACCACCACCGTGACCATGTAGCCAATGCCCGGGCCACTGGACTCTTCGTCCCCCTTGCGCAAAAACGAATCGACCAGATAGCCGATGACGCGGGCAAGGAAAAATACGAAAGTGTTCATCACGCCCTGGATCAGCGTCAGCGTCACCATGTCGCCGTTGGCGATGTGCGAGATTTCGTGGGCGATCACCGCCTCGGCTTCCTCACGCGACATGGTCTGCAACAGGCCGGTGGACACGGCAACCAGCGAACTGTTGCGCGTTGCGCCGGTGGCGAAGGCGTTTGGCTCGCCGTCGTAGACTGCTACTTCAGGCATCGGCAACCCGGCCTTGTCGGAAAAGCGGCGCACCGTCTCGAATAGCCAGAACTCGGTGGAATTCTGCGGCGTTTCGATCACCCGCGCACCCGTGCTCCATTTGGCGATGGTTTTTGACATCCAGAGCGACAGGAAGGCGCCGCCGAATCCCATGATCGCGGCAAAAAACAGCAGTTTACCGAGGTCAAGGCCGGCGCTGGTGAAAAAGCGGTTGGCGCCGGTCAGGGTGGTCACCAGGCCCAGCACCAGCATGATCGCCAAGTTGGTGGCGATAAGTAAAAACACGCGTTTCATGAATTGCCTCCTTCAAAAAAACTGATATGCATCGCAGTCTAGAGGATGGCGAGACATCGCACAAATCGAATATTATTGAAACACATGTCGAAATAAGCGATGTATTTTCCAATGCCAAATCTCAATTACAAACACCTCCGCTACTTCTGGATGGTCGCCAAATCCGGCAGCATTGCCCGTGCCAGCAAGCAACTGCACCTCACGCCGCAGTCCATCAGCGGCCAGTTAAGCGAATTCGAGTCGGTGCTTGACGTCAAATTGTTCCGCCGGGTCGGGCGCGGCCTCGAACTGACCGAGACCGGCCAGCGCCTGCTCGGCTACGCCGAACAGATTTTCGTGCTCGGCGATGAACTGATTGACGCCATCCGCGAGGAATCGTTGCCACAAAGCGTGCCATTTCGCGTCGGGGTCGCCGACTCGGTCCCCAAGATGGTGGCTTACCGGCTGGTGCAGCCTTCGCTGGGTCAGGATGAGCCGATAAGACTGATCTGTCGCGAGGGGCGGCTGACCACGCTGCTTGCCGATCTGGCCGTACATCGCCTCGACATGGTGATCGCTGATCGACCGATGCCCGACAACCTCAACGTCCGCGGTTACGATCATTTTCTGGGCGAAAGCGGCGTCACCGTCTTCGGCGCGACATCCCTGCGCGATCAGACCGGCGCCTCTTTTCCCGATTTGCTTGACGGTGCGCCGTTTCTTCTGCCGGGTGCCGATGTCGCGCTGCAGCCGCGCCTGATGCGCTGGTTCGAGACAAACCGCTTGCGTCCGCGCATTGTCGGCGAGTTCGACGACAGCGCTTTGCTGATGGCCTTTGGGCAGGCGGGTGCCGGCTATTTTGTGGCGCCCACGGCGATTGAAGCTTACATCGCGCGTCAGCATGAGGTTCAGGTCGTTGGGCGGGTCGATGTCGTGCGTGAACAGATTTACGCGATCACCACCGAGCGCAAGCTGACGCACCCGATCGTTGCGGCCATCTGCCAATTTGCACAGCATGACGTGTTCGGAAAGCAGAGCGCGAACGGCGCTTTCAGCGAAAAATAGCCCTTCACTCTCCAGGGCGGGCCGGTGCTTCGATCAAGCCGCACTGCGCCGCCAGATGAAGCAGTTTGAAGTCGGTATCGGCATCGAGCTTCTGGCGGATCAGCGAGAGGTAATTAAGGACGGTCTTGGGGCTGAGATTCAGCGCAAGCGCAATGGCGACCGTTGATTCGCCTTTGACCAGCAGACGCAGAACCTCGAATTCCCGGGGGGTCAGGGTGGCGATCAGCGTCTCGCGGTCCGGGTTCTCCTGCGCGAGGAGATGGGCGATGTCCGGCGCCAGAACCCGCTTTCCCTCGGCGACACGGCGAATTCCCTCAATCACTTCGGCGGGTTCGCAGTGTTTGGTCAGATAGCCCAGCGCGCCACAGCGGATGGCCTGAGTGACGTGGCCGCGACTTTCATGCATGG
>CAJAHZ010000381.1 GCA_903939665.1 uncultured Pseudomonadota bacterium
ATTACGTCGCCACTTTTTCAGATATCACTCACCAGAAGCAGGCCGAGGAAAGAATCCAGCTACTGGCGTTTTCCGATCCCTTGACCAGCCTGCCCAATCGGCGGCTCCTGCTGGACCGGCTGGAGCATGCGTTGGTTGTCAGCTCCCGCAACAAGCGCCATGGCGCCTTGTTCTTCATCGATCTTGACGATTTCAAGGGGCTCAACGATACGCGCGGCCATTACGTGGGCGACCTGCTCCTGAAGCAGGTTGCATTGCGCATCGTCGGTTGTGTCCGCGAGGGCGATACTGTGGCCCGATTCGGCGGCGACGAGTTCGTGGTGATGCTGGAGGATTTGAGCGATAACGCGCGGGAGGCGACCAGCCATGCCGAGTCGGTAGGCGCAAAGATTCTCGCCGCGCTCAATCAACCCTATATGCTCCAGGAGAGCCCGCACCACAGCACGCCGAGCATCGGCGTGACCTTGTTCGGGAGCCAGCAAAGTACTCTGGAAGAGTTGCTGAAACAGGCGGATCTGGCCATGTATCGGGCCAAGGCGTCGGGCCGCAATGCGCTGCGTTTTTTCGACCCGGAGATGCAGGCGGTGGTTGCCGCGCGCGTTGCGATGGAGGCAGACCTGCGTCAGGGCCTGCTGAAAAAACAGTTCATTCTTCACTACCAGCCTCAGGTGGATCACACCAGCCGCGTCACGGGCGCCGAAGCGCTGATTCGCTGGCGGCATCCGCAACGCAGCATGGTGTCCCCGGCCGAGTTTATCCCGTTGGCCGAAGAAACCGGGCTGATCCTGCCACTCGGCCTGTGGGTGCTGGAAAGCGCCTGCGAGCAATTGAATGCTTGGGCAAAGCGGCCGGAGACGGCCCATCTCACCATGGCGGTCAATGTCAGCGCTCATCAGTTCCGTCAACCGGATTTCGTCGATCAGGTGCGGGTGGTTCTCACGCGTAATGCCATCGATGCCGGGAAGCTCAAGCTGGAACTGACCGAGAGCCTGTTGCTCGACGATGTCGAGGATGTGATTGCCAAGATGAGCGCGCTCAAGACGAGCGGTGTCTGCTTCTCGCTGGACGATTTTGGTACCGGCTATTCGTCGCTGTCCTACCTCAAGCGTCTGCCGCTCGATCAACTCAAGATCGACCAGTCATTCGTGCGCGACGTCCTTGTCGATCCTGACGATGCCGCTATTGCCCGCACCATCGTTACGCTGGCTCACAGCCTCGGAATGGGCGTTATCGCCGAAGGCGTCGAAACCGACGATCAACTCCTCTTTCTCGCCAGCCACGGCTGTCACGCCTATCAGGGCTATCTGTTCAGCCGCCCCCTGCCGTTGGAGGCGTTCGAGGCATTCTTGCGGCGCGGCGGCGGGTGAGCTTGACCAGCGTTTGATGGTTCGTTTCTGATCGTTGCGGCGGAGTCAGCTGGTTTTTTTCGGTGGCAGGAAAAAATCCCTCGGATGACGCAGCAGATGGCGCAGCAGGGAGCCGGCGATCAGCTGCCATTGAGCCTCCGAGATTTGCCGTGCGCGCAGCGCGACGTTCAAGGCGAGGGCGAAGCTGACGGTAAGGTTGATGCAGCCGATGGCGGCAACGCCGAGTGCGGCCCACGCGAAAAGCCAGATGTCCGGTGCGAAATCGAGCCCGACCAGCGCGATGCCGAGAAAGGCTGAAGAAAAGGCGACGTGCCGGATGTCGATCGGCAGGCCGAACAGCACACCGAATATTGTTGCCCCGCCCAGCAGGAAGCCGAAGAATAGATTGCCGGCGAGTGAGCCGAGGTTGTCGCCGACATAGGTCGCAACACGGCGCATGCGCGCCTCGCCGAACAGGCGTTTCGGCCAGCCGAGTTGCAGGATGCGTTCCGAAATGCGGTTGTAGGCGGCGTAGTTGTCGTAGTAGCCGCTGATCAGGCCGGCCAGGAACAGGCAGACGCCGGCGATCGCGGCATAGAATATAGCGCCGCTGTGAATCAGGCTTTGCTCCTCATAGAGATGCGTGGCTTTTTCCGGGCTGACGAAATGTTCGCCGCTGACGCCCAGTACGATGTATGCGATCAGTCCGGCGAGCGGGATGGCAATACAGACGTTGCCGAGAATGGCAACGATCTGGCTGCGCACGGTGCGCGCAATGAGGTCGGTCAGCGTGTCGATGTTGCGCAGTTTGCCACCCGCTTCGCCGATGCTGGCGGCAATCGCGTTGGCAGTCATCGCCGGTTGCTTGGTGGCGACCGTGCCGTGCAGGATGTGGATCAGGCAGAAGCCCAGCCCGTAGTTGAGGCAAAAGGTGATGGCGCCGGTCAGCGGCGGCATTTCGGCTTTGCCGAGCAGAATCTTGATGCAGGCCATGCAGGCAATGATGACGCCGCCAATCATCGCCGAGCGCGCCATTGACCAGTATTCCTGACGTGTCTCCGTGATGTAGTGCTCACCCTGATGGCCGGCATTGTCGGTGACGCGCAGGGCGATCAGTTCAACGTTCTGCCGCCAGTGTTGCTGGAGATTGTTGCGCTGACACTCGTCGTGAACCAGTCGGCTGAACAGGCGGACGATGGCCGGGTAGGCCGTTGCGCCATCGGGGTCGTCTTGCAGGTCGGCGAGAATGTCGAGCAGTTGATCGCTGCGCCGGATCAGTTGCTGCAGGCGCTTGAGATGGTAGGTGAGGCGGATGCTCGTACCGTCGCGCGCCGCATGTTTGCGCACCCGTTCGATGACCTCACGGCACTGGTCGTGCAGTACGCGCAGGTGTTTTTCGTCGATGATTGGTGCTTCCGGCCTGCGCCAGCTCTGCGGGTAGGCGTCGATGTAAGCGACGAGTTCGCTGTTCTGCGTGACGAAGGGCGATTCGTAGGCTTCCAGCGATGGTTCCAGTCGCAGCAACTCCGGCTCCATGCCGAAGGCGGCAATCCAGTAGGAAATTACCCGCAGCGAGCGAAGAATCTCCGCGATCGCATGCGGCAGGTCGGGTTCGGCGGGCACTTCGTCAAAGCGCAGCGCTTCAATCAGCTGCTGCCATGCTTCTTCGCCAACGCCGATGACCCAGTGCTTGTCGCTTGGCTTGTGGAAGACCTTGCGCAACACCGTGCGCAGCAGGTCGGGGTCGAGAACGTCGGGCAGGAAGCTGTGGCCAATGCGGCGCAGCGCCTCTGCAAAGAAACCGGTATTGGGCAGAATGCCGGTCGATGTGTAGAGCTCGTTATGCCGATAGGTCTGATTCAGGGTGGTCAGCGTCTGGCGCAGACCGGCACGCAGATCGGGCTGCGTGCTGAGGATGTGGCAGAGCGCTTGCAGTGTGCGTCTGGCCAATTCGAAATCGTTGTCTCGGCGCGGCCGGATCTCATCGACCAGTTGCGCGAGCAGTTCGCTTGCGTTGGCCTTCGGGTTGGTCTGGAGGGCGGCAATTCGGGTGAGCAGTTGTTCCATGGGTATTTTTTACCACACAGTGAGCCATCGGGAACGGTGCGCGGGTGAAGCTGTCGATTACAATCCTAACAAAACTATTGCAGCCACGACGGTACGCCATGATCATTGTTCTCTCGCCAGCAAAAACGCTTGATTTCACAACGCCGCCAACGGTCGCGGCGTACACGCAGCCTGCTCTGCTGGCCCAGTCGCAAGTGCTGATCGAGCGCTTGCGCGAGTTGTCGCCGGTTGACCTCGGCCAGTTGATGAGTATCAGCGATCAACTCGCCGTGCTTAATGCCACGCGCTACGCCGAATGGACCTTGCCGTTTTCTCCCGGCAACGCCAAGCAGGCGTTGCTTGCTTTCAACGGCGATGTGTATGAAGGACTGGATGCCGCTTCGCTTGCACCGGCGGACTTTGAATTTGCGCAAGGGCATTTGCGCATACTTTCCGGTCTTTATGGCTTGCTGCGCCCGCTTGATCTGATGCAGCCCTATCGGCTGGAAATGGGCACGCGCTTGAGCAATCCGCGTGGCAAGGATCTGTATGCCTTCTGGGGCGATCGGGTTGCCGACGCTTTGAACGAGGCGCTGCGCGAAACAGGATCGACGGCGCTTGTGAATCTGGCCTCGGAAGAGTATTTCAAGTCGGTCAAACCCCGGATGCTTGCCGTTCCAGTGGTCCAGCCGGTATTCGAGGACTGGAGCGCTGGCAAGTTCAAGGTGGTCAGTTTCTACGCCAAGCGGGCGCGCGGGCTGATGGCGCGTTTTGCGGTCGTCCGGCGGATAACGTCAGCCGAGGGCTTGAAGGCGTTTGCAGACGAGGGTTATTCCTACAGCGCCGAAGCATCAAATGAAAAACACTGGGTGTTCCGCCGCAAACTTTTGTCCTGAATCAGGAATATCAATGTCAGCAACTGCTTTTGTAGTGCTGGTGTCATAACGCATCTCGTGGTCTATACTGAGACGAGTTACCAAGGAGAGATCATCATGCGCATCCGCTTTGTTCGTATTGCTTCTTTTGCCCTGTTTTTTCTTGCGGCTGTTCCACTCGCTCAGGCTCAGTATTACGGCGGCCAGCAGCAATACGGCCAGCAGCTTCCGCAGCAGGGGGGCGATCAGACGATTCTCTATAACATGAAGAAAAACCAGCCGCCGTCGGGCATGGTGATCGAGCAGGGCAACGCGCCGCCCGGAATCCCGATGAGTGGCGTGCAGCAGCAACAGCAACTCAAGCAGAATACGAATCGGGGTGGCGGACCGACAACGGTCTATCGGGATCGCAAAGGTCTGACAGTGATCAATGGCCCGGATGGTTCGACTGTCTGCCGGGACATTTCCGGCCACGTTACGGTCTGCAATTAAAGACTCAACAAGCCGCACGCCGCTTCTGCCGTAAGGATTGCGTAGGGCGGCGGCTTGTGGCGGTGTCGCGCGAGTTTCAGCAGGAGCTTGTCGCGTGTGATCAGCAGGTCGGCCTGGCAACGCACGCCGAGAATCAGGAACTTCTGGTCGTCGGCGTCGCGGCAGCGTGGCAGCAGGTAGCTTTCTTCTCCGTCGGCGTCACAGATGCTGACAAACTTCCGGTAGTTTTCCATCAGTCGCTGGCGTGCGGCAGTGTCCATCCCGAACTCCGGGTAGCCGGTAACGCGCTCGAGTTCGGCGAGGCATTCGCGATCGCTGAAGCACTGCAGTTGGCCGCTGTTGATCGCCATCTGCAGCGGCAATGTGTGGCGGTTGGCGAAGTGCAGCATG
>CAJAHZ010000382.1 GCA_903939665.1 uncultured Pseudomonadota bacterium
CTTTGCCCCGATTCGCGCCATGCAGCAGCGCATGCTGCTGGCGGCGATTTTTCTGACCCTGCTGGCCGGCGGTCTGACCTGGTGGATGCTGCGCCGCCAACTCGCGCCGATGCTTGAAGCGGCAAGAATACTGGCCAGACTGCCCGCTGCCGGCGTGCGGTCGCAGCCTCTGCCGGTAACCACCCAGGACGAAATCGGCGAGCTGATTGGCGGCTTCAATCAACTGCTGGAAAGCCTCGGGCGACAGGGTGCAGCCCTGCGCGACAGCTACGAAGAAGTCAGAAGCATTCTCGAGACCACGCTCGATGGTTTCTGGCGCGTTGATGCCGAGAGCCGGCTGCGTGACGTCAATCCGGCTTACTGCCGGCAGTCGGGCTACACGCGCGAAGAACTGCTCGCCATGCGCATCCCCGATCTGGAAGTGACGGAGAGTGTCGTCGATACGGCGGCGCACATTCAGCGCATTATCGCGAGCGGCGGCGATCTGTTTGAATCGCGGCATCAGCGCAAGGATGGCTCGGTCTGGGATGTCGAGGTGAGCGTCATCTACCGCAATATGGCAGGCGGGCAACTCTTTGTTTTTCTCCGAGACATTACGCAGCGTAAAAAGCTCGAGCGACAAGTCAATGATCAGAAAGCGCTGCTCGAAGATCTCGTCGAACAGCGCACGACCGAGCTGCACGTGGCGCTACAGGACGCCAGACTGGCCGATCAGACCAAGGATGCTTTCCTCGCCAACATGAGCCACGAGCTGCGCACACCGCTCAATGCGGTGATCGGCATGGCGGGCATGGCGCGCGCGCTGGGAACGGACCCTAAACAACTCGACTACCTCGACAAGATTACCGCCTCGGGCAAGCATCTCAATCGCATCATCAACGATCTGCTCGATCTGTCGAAGATTGCTGCCGGCCATGTCGAGATGGAGAATATTGCCTTCAGTGTGCGCGAGTCGCTGCAGCGTTGCGTTGAGCTGATGGCCGACCGCGCAGCAGAAAAAGGTATTGCACTGGTGGCGACGGTTGATGCCGCGCTGCCTGAGGTTTTGCGTGGCGACCCTGCGCGGTTCGAGCAAGTCATCCTCAATCTGCTCGGCAATGCCATCAAGTTCACCGCGACAGGCCGCGTCGAAGTGCGTATCAGTCTGCATTCCCGTGAGGAATGGGGTACCTGCGTGGCGATCGAGGTTGAAGATACGGGCATCGGCATGTCGTCGGAAGCGCTCGAGCGGCTGTTCAAACCCTTCTCGCAGGCCGATGCGTCGGTCAGCCGCAAGTTTGGCGGTACCGGCCTCGGGCTGGCGATCAGCCGGCAACTGGTCGAGCTGATGAACGGCGAGATCAGCGTCAGCAGCCGTGAAGGCCAGGGCACGACGTTCAAGCTCAGGATCTGGCTCGATCAGGGCAATGGAGCAGAACAGCCCGCCAGCCTGCCGGATAGCCAGGCCGCGCTGCCGGCGCACTATCGTGACGCCCGTGTGCTGGTTGCCGATGATCAGCCGCTCAACCGCGAGATCGTCGAATCATTGCTCGCTGCGGTCGGCATTGCCCCGTGTCAAGCAGAGGACGGCCAGCAAGCGCTCGACCTGCTGATTGCGGCCGGCCCCGGCGCTTTCGACCTGGTGCTGATGGACATCCAGATGCCGGTAATGGACGGTCTGGCCGCTACCCGTGCGCTGCGCGGTCGTGCCGGCTTCGAGTCATTGCCGATCATCGCGATGACTGCGCACACCATGAAGCACGAGCAGGAAATTGCGCTGGAGGCCGGTGTTAGCGGGCACATCGGCAAGCCCTTCGATAACGTGAGCTTCTACCGAACGCTGGCCAAATGGATTCCTGAAAGCAAGCAGGAGGCGGCTCCGCTGGTCGCTGCAGGGGTGGCAGAAGCGGTGGTATTGGCGGCTGTGACGGCGGCGCCTGCCGCCCAAACCGGCGCCGGGCGCAATCATTTGCGTGGGGTCGATCTGGTCGACGGTCTGTCGCGTTTCAACGGCAAAGAAGAACGCTACCGGCATTGGCTGGCAGATTTTGTTGAGAACGCTGGCGCGCTTCCCGGCCAGATCCGCAGCGATCTGGCTGCCGGCCAGCCAGAGGCGGCGGCCAAAGTGGCGCACGCCTTCAAGGGGCGGGTCGGGATGCTGGGCATGCGTGGCCTGCACGGTATCGTTTCAGCGCTTGAGCACGCCTTGCGTGATGGCGCCCCGGCGGAGGAGTTGATTGGCGCGCTGGCGCAATCGATTGGCGAGGTACGTAACGAGCTCCAGCGGTTTTTTGCCGGGGAGGGGGGGGCGGCTACGCCACGGATTCTTGAGAAAATCGTGTGGAGCGATGCGTTCAGCGTCGGCGTGCCGGCAATGGATGCGCAGCACAGGAAGCTGGTCAACATGATCAACCAGCTCGCCGATTGCCATGCCGAGCAGGGAGTGGGCGCCTCATCGGGCTTTCATGAAATACTCTCGGCGATGTTCGATTACACGCAGGGGCATTTCAAATCCGAAGAAGCCTATCTGGAAAAAATTGCTTACCCGCACTTGTCTGCCCATGAAAAAGAGCATCAGGCCTTTCTCGAAAAAGCGACGGCACTGGCCGTGGTCTCTGCCGATGGTGTTCAGGATAGCGCCGGCCTGCATGACTATCTGAAAGGCTGGTTGCTCGAACACATACTCAAGTCGGACATGCAGTACCGTTTTTATGTTGAAGGGAAAGCAAACCTGTAAGCTGCTCCCAAGGGATGCTGCGTGGCACAATGAGCGCTGGCAAGCGCATATGCTGTTCTGCTCGAGAGCGAAAATGAAAAACAACACGGGGCTGATGCAGCATGCCTCGACCAAGCATGCCGACGCCATCTTTGCGCTGCTCTTTGCCGCGACGACGCCATTCGTCGCCTGGCTGGCTTATCTCGGCGGCAAGGGTACGTTCGACTCGCAGATCTGCCAGACGGGGGCCACCCCCATCGTCGTCACCGGCACCTGGCAGATGGCGCTGGCCGCCACGCTGGCCCTGACCGCTGGTTCCTGTCTGATCTGGAGCCGATTTTCCTCTCGCGGCTGGGGGGCGACCTACAACGCCGTCGCTTCCATGGTGTTTGCCGCGCTGATCATGCACTTCGGCGGTGGCAGTGGCGAGGCGCATTTCCCGTTTTTCGTATTCACCTCGTTCCTGATCTATTACCGCAACTGGCGGCCCATCGCGGTCGCCTGCTGCGCGATTGCGCTGCATCATTTCGGCTTCTTCGCCCTGCAAGGTTTGGGCAGTCCGGTCGTTCTTTTCGCTTGCCTGAGCAGCAAGACGCTCACCGTGCATATTCTGGCGGCCGTCGTGCAGGGGGCCATGCTGGGCTTCATCGCCGAGCGAATGGCCGCATTGCACGACGAAAATGTTCAGCTGAACAAAGGGCTGGAACTCATGGTGGCCGAGCGAACCGCGCAACTGGAAGAGGCGAACCGCCAAATCGGAGAGAGCCAGCGCTTCCTCGCCGACATGATCGAAAACAGCAACGCACTGATTTCCGTCAAGGGCAGGGACGGCGTCTATTCCACGACCAACCGCAAGTTCGAGGAAACCCTGGGCCTGGATCGTCAAGCCATCCTCGGCAAGACGGATGCCGAATTGTTCGGCGAGGCAAGCGCTAACAGCTTCCGCCAGACTGATCTGGCGGTGATGGCGTCGGGGGTGGCAAGCGTCAACGAGATGGCTTTCAGCGGCACGGGTGGTCAGCGATACTATCTGTCAGCCAAGTTTCCGATAACCGACGCGCGAGGCGCGATCACCGGCGTCTGTGCGATGAATACCGACATCACCGCGCGCAAGGAGACGGAGCAAGCCCTGGCCCGGGCCAAGGAGGTCGCCGAGGCCGCCAACATCGCCAAGAGCGCCTTTCTTGCCAATATGAGCCACGAGATACGCACGCCGATGAATGGCATTCTCGGGATGGCCGGTCTGTTGCGCCGCGAAGGCGTGACGCCCGCGCAAGCAGCGCGCCTCGACAAAATCGACACGGCTGCCCAGCACCTGCTCGCCATCATCAACGACATCCTCGATATTTCGAAGATCGAGGCAGGAAAGTTCGAGCTTGAGGCCGTGCCGGTTGTCATCGATAGCCTGCTGGCCAATGTCACTTCGATTCTCGCCGAACGTGCCAGGGACAAAAATATCTCTCTGCGCGTTGAGAGCGCGCCTTTGCCAGCCAGTCTGACGGGCGATGCGACGCGCTTGCAGCAGGCCTTGCTCAACTATGTGAGCAACGCGATCAAATTCACCGAACAGGGCATGGTGACGCTGCGCACCCTGAAGCAGGAGGAGACCGACGAATCGGTGCTGTTGCGTTTCGAGGTCGAGGATACCGGGATCGGCATCGCGCCCGAAGTCGTAACCCGGCTGTTCAGCGCCTTTGAGCAGGCCGACAGTTCAATGACGCGCAAATATGGGGGCACCGGTCTCGGCTTGGCGATCACCCGCCGGCTGGCTCTGCTGATGGGCGGCGAAGCCGGTGTCGAGAGCGCGCCGGGGGCGGGCAGCACCTTCTGGTTTACGGCGAGACTGAAGAAGGGCGATGAGGCCGGCGTGGTCCAGCCGGCCATCAATGCTGCTGCCGAGATGCTGATCCGGCAAAACCATCAGGGCCGCCGTATTCTGGTCGTCGACGACGAGCCGATGAATCGGGAAGTCGCCCAGAATTTGCTGGAGTCCGTCGGCTTGAAAGTCGATACGGCGAAGGATGGGGAAGAGGCCGTTGCGCTGGCGTGCGAGACTGAGTACGCGGTCATCCTGATGGACGTGCAGATGCCGACGATGAACGGGCTCGATGCAACGCGACTGTTGCGCCAGATGCCCTGTTACCGTGAAACGCCGATCATTGCTGTCACCGCCAATGCCTTCGCCGAGGACAAGGTGCGCTGTTTGGCGGCGGGGGTGAATAGCTTGCTGATCAAGCCTTTTGACCCAGCGGCGTTATTCACAACCCTGTTGCGTTCGTTGAGTCGGTGAGGTTTTTATTCCCGATTGTACGGGTCGGTGACGATCAACCTCGATTCACGCAACCCTGAGTAGTGGGCGGGCAGCGTCGCTGCAAACCAATGGGCTACCCCACCGCCAGTGCGTAGCAACGATCAAGGTGGGTGTGCAACAGCCTGACTATTTCCGGGTCAATGCGCCCGGCCGCGCTCATCTCGTCCATGCGCGACACGACCTCCTCTTTGGCCATATGCCCGCGATACGGGCGTTCCTGCGACAGTGCCTGAAAGATGTCGGCAACGGCGATCAGGCGTGCCTCGCGTGGAATGTCGGTGGCCGGTGAATGGAAAGGGTAGCCGGTGCCGAGCAGGTTTTCATGGTGCATCGCCGCCCATGCGCTAATCGGCTGCCCGGGAAATGTTCTTTTCAGGATGTAGCCGGTGTCGTAACTGTGGCGCATCACGAAGGCGCGTTCATCGCGCGTCAGTGGCCCGGGCTTGTCGATAATTTCCTCCGGCACCCGCAGTTTCCCGATGTCGTGCAGCAGGCCGGCAATCTCGATCTGGTCGAGGTGTTCGCCACCGATGCCCGAAGCCTCGGCCAGATAGCGCGCGATGCGAGCGACGCGGGTCGAATGCTCCTGCGTATAGGAACTCTTGGCGTCCACCGTGTGCGAGAACAGTCTGGCGACGGCCAGTGCGTCGGTGGTGTCGAGTTCGACAGGCTGACCGCGGCGCAGATGATCCTCGATTTCGTCTTCGATGTAGGCCGGGTCCATTGCCAGCCAGAAGGATTCGCGGGCGGCGGCACGGCGGAAGGCGTCGACGAGTTCGGGAGAAAACAGCGTTCCGGCGAGCCCGGCGATGCGCTCGACCACCTCGGGATATTCCCAGAGGATTTCATTTTTCAGCGATGCGCCGATGAAGTAGGGCGACAGAAGAACGTCGGTGCGATCGGCGAGGAAAATGAGGTTGCTCTCAAGGCGCAGATCGTCGTCGAGATCCTCGCGCAGCAGCGTTTCCCAGCGCGTGTGGTGCCAGCGAACAATGGCCGAGAAATGCGCCAGCGGCGGGCAGTCCGCCAGATAATCGGCACCGCGCAGGCTGTGTTGTTGCGCACCTTCCCATTCGAGTGTTTCGGTAATGGCGCGGTGCTCTTTGGTGCGCGAGACGCCGCAGTCGTGGAGCATGCCGGCGTAGAGCATTTTCTCGCAGCGCGCCTGCGGCCAGTGCATTTCACCGGCAATCGCCACGGCCATCAGGGCAACGCGCTTGCCGTGGCGGTATTCGTCGGCGCCGACCAGATCGAGGGCGTTGGTCAGCGAGCTGATCGTGCGCTGCAGGTTGATTTTCATGGCAGGCGTCGCGGCTTATTGCGGCGGTCTGTTGGGCGGGATGAAAGAAAAGGCGTCAGGTTCGGTGCTCCATTTGATGCTCAGGCCATCAACCAGCACCTTGACCGGCACCTGGTGCATCACGCCCGCATGCTTCACGCTGGCCAGCCCCTTATACTGCCGATCGCCGTCAACGCTCAGTTGCACCTGAATAACCTCGATGCCGGTATCCTTGAAACGCGGGTCGGCACGAAACACTTCCTGAATCGATGTCTTGGCCATCGCGCCGATGGTTTCCGGGGTTTGGCTGCAGCCGGCCAAGGCCAGTGCGAACACGAAGGCGGCGGCGAGAAATTTCAGTTTTTCGAATGATATGAATTGCACAGAATTGTCCTTTTTTGATTGCGTTCGACGACGCTCGGGAAGCCGCACGCATGAGGCGAGTTCCATAGGATACACAATACAATAGCCGCGACAACTATCGAGGAAGCCTGTCATGACCGAACTGCTACCCACCGTCGAGATCGAAACCGGCGAACACTGCGCGTGCGCCGTCATCTGGCTGCACGGCCTGGGCGCTGACGGCCACGATTTCGAGCCGATCGTTGATGAACTCGATCTGGATGATCTGCCGCCAATCCGCTTCGTCTTCCCGCATGCGCCGATGCGACCGGTGACGATTAACGGCGGCTACGTGATGCGCGCCTGGTACGACATCGTTTCGCCGGATTTTTCGCAAAGACGCGAGGATGCCAAAGGCGTGCACGAATCGGCGGTGCAGATTGAAGCCCTTATTGCCCGTGAGAACGCGCGCGGCATTCCTGATGCGCGTATCGTCCTCGCCGGCTTCTCGCAGGGCGGCGCCATCGCGCTGCACGCCGGCTTGCGTCATGCGCAGCGCCTGGCCGGCATCCTCGCCCTGTCCACCTATGTGCCGCTGGCCGACACGCTGGCGACCGAAGCGCATGCCGCCAATCGCGACGTACCGATCTTTATGGCGCACGGCCACGGCGATACGGTGATCCCCTACGAATTCGCGCAGCGCTCGGGCGAGTTGTTGCAGACGCAGGGCTACCCGATTAAATGGCACCCGTATTTCTGCGAACACACCGTTGCCATGGAAGAGCTGCGTGATATCGAGGTGTGGTTGCACGCGGTGCTGGCAACAACGGACTGAAATGCCTCTCCTGAAATACCTTGCTGGTTACCCTGATGACGTCAAAGCGCAGGTGCGGCAGCTCATTGCGCAGGGTCGTCTCGGCGAGGTGTTACGCAAAAAGTACCCCGATTCGCACGATGTGCGCACCGACAAGGCGCTCTACGATTACACCTTCGAGCTGAAAAACCGCTTCCTGCGCAAGGCTGAGCCGCTGTCCAAAGTGCTCTTCGATAACAACCTGCAGGTGCTCAGGAATGCCCTCGGCACGCACAGCACCGTGCCGCGCGTGCAAGGCGGCAAGATCAAGTCGAAGCGCGAAATCCGGGTGGCC
>CAJAHZ010000383.1 GCA_903939665.1 uncultured Pseudomonadota bacterium
ACGCTCGGCATCGACTTCACCCACCTCGCCGAAAACGCCGGACATGCCTGAAGCAACGCCAACGACTCGCCTGACCGGCACGGTGCTCGCCTTCGATTTCGGCGAGAAGCGCATCGGCGTGGCCGTTGGCGAATCGCTGCTGCGGCAGGCGCACCCGCTGACCGTGATTCATGGCGAGGGTAATGTCGAACGCTTTTCCGCCATTGCCAAACTCATCGAAGAATGGCGACCGGTGAGTCTACTTGTCGGGCTGCCCGTGGCGCTTGACGGCACGCCACACGCCATGACGGCACGCTGCACCCGCTTCGCCAATCAGCTGCGCGGTCGCTTCGGGCTAAGCGTAGACTACGCTGACGAGCGGCTTTCGTCGGTTGAAGCCGAAGACCGACTGCGTGCGGCCGGACACGACGCCAGACGCGCCAAAGCCAACGTCGACGCGGTCGCCGCACAATTGATACTGCAGTGCTATTTTGACCAGACGCCCGAGCTTCCCGCGCCATCAGAAAATTCAACGAGCTTGACGAGTCCAACGCAGCCCACGGAAACCCGCGCCGATGCCACTCACTGACCTCCCCGACGCCGAGGCGCAATGCGCCGAACTGGCCGAACTCATTCGCCCGAAACTGTCACCCGACACCGCGCTGGTCGGCATTCACAGCGGCGGCGTCTGGATCGCACGGCGGCTGCGCGAATTGCTTGGCCTGTCCGACGAAATTGGCCTGATCGACGTCTCCTTCTATCGCGACGACTTCGGTGAAAAGGGCTTGCATCCGCAAATCAAACCGACATCGATCCCCTTCGATGTCGAGGGTCGAGCGCTGATCCTGGTCGATGACGTGCTCTACACCGGGCGCACAACCCGTGCGGCGATCAATGAGCTGTTCGACTATGGTCGCCCGGCAAGCATCCAGCTCGCCGTGCTGGCCGATCGCGGTGGCCGCGAACTGCCAATCTGCGCAGAATTCTGCACCTGGCAAGTTGATCTCGACGCTGACGAAGAGCTCGTTCTCGAAGCCGATGCCAGCGCTCACTTGCAGTGGAGGCTTGCCCGGCATGCATAATCCGCAACTGAACGCCCATGGCGAACTGACTCACCTGCTATCAATCGACGGCTTGCCGCGCGAAGTACTTACGCACATTCTCGACACGGCGTCGAACTTTCTCGAAGTATCCGACCGCGACGTAAAGAAAGTGCCACTGCTGCGCGGGAAAAGCGTTTTCAACCTTTTTTTCGAGAACTCCACACGTACCCGGACGACTTTTGAAATTGCCGCCAAACGTCTCTCTGCCGATGTCATCAACCTTGATGTCAGCCGCTCATCGACCGCCAAGGGCGAGACCCTGCTCGACACCATCGACAACCTCGTCGCCATGCACGCCGACATGTTCGTCGTGCGCCATGCGGCAAGCGGCGCGCCCTATCTGATCGCCGACCACCTGCGCCGCGTCGGGCGCGATGATGTACACGTCGTCAATGCGGGCGATGGTCGGCACGCGCACCCGACGCAAGGGCTGCTCGACATGTACACAATCCGCCATTACAAGAAGGATTTCACCAACCTGACGGTTGCTGTTGTCGGCGACATCCTGCACTCGCGGGTCGCACGCTCCGACATTCATGCCTTGACCACGCTCGGCGCCGCCGAGGTGCGCGCGGTCGCCCCGAAAACCCTGCTGCCCACAGCCGTCGAAAAGATGGGGGTACGCGTCTGCCTCAACCTCGCGGAAGGGATCAAGGACTGCGACGTCATCATCATGTTGCGCCTGCAAAATGAGCGCATGAACGGCACGCTGCTGCCGTCCGCCGGCGAATATTCCAGATGCTACGGACTGACGCCGGAAATCCTGGCGCTGGCCAAGCCGGACGCCATTGTCATGCACCCGGGGCCAATGAACCGCGGTGTCGAAATCGACTCCGAAGTCGCCGATGGGCCGCAGGCGGTCATACTGCCGCAGGTCACTTTCGGCATCGCCGTCCGCATGGCGGTGATGAGCATTGTGGCGGGGAACTGAACGATGGCTTTGCACAACATCCACATCCGGAATGGCCGGGTAATCGATCCGCAAAATGGCATCGACGCCCAACTCGATCTGTTCATTGCCGACGGTCGCATCGCCGCGATGGGTCAAGCGCCCGCTGGTTTTGCGGCGACGCGTACGATCGATGCAAGCGGGCAGATCGTCTGCCCCGGCCTGGTCGACCTCTCGACGCGTCTGTCCAGCATCGAGCCGGAACTCTTCGCGGCGGTCGCCGGCGGCATCACCGCACTGGCCTGCCTGCCCGATACCAATCCGCCGCTTGACGAACCGGGGCTGGTCGAACGCCTCGTGCGACGCAGCGAGAACCTGGGGCTGGCGCGCGTTTATCCGATCGGCGCGCTGACCCGCCAACTGGCCGGCGAAAAGCTTGCCGAACTCGACAACCTGACGCGCGCCGGCTGCATTGCCTTCTCGCAAGCCAAGTACCCAATCGTCGATACGCTGGTACTGTTGCGCGCCATGCAATACGCGGCAACTTTCGGCTACGCAGTTCGCCTGCAGCCGCAAGATCACCATCTGGCGAACGACGGCGTCGCCCATGACGGCGAAATCGCATCGCGCTTGGGCCTCACCGCCGTTCCCGTTTGCGCCGAGACCATCGCCATCGGCAGAGCGCTGCAGTTGGCCCGTGAAACCGGCGCTCGCCTGCACCTCGAGCGACTATCCTCGGCAGCCGGCATCGCCCTGGTACGCGAAGCGCGGCAAGCCGGCATCGCCGTCAGTTGCGACGTCGGGATTCATCACCTCCATCTGTCGGAAATGGACATCGGCTACTTTGACAGCCACGCCCGCTTCGACCCGCCGCTACGCTCGGGCAGTGACCGCGACGCCTTGCGCGCCGCCGTAGCCGATGGGCTGGCGGCCATCTGCTCCGACCACACCCCTGTCGACGAGGACGGAAAGCAACTCCCCTTCGCCGAAGCCACACCGGGCGCAACCGGTCTCGAATTGTTATTGCCGCTCACCCTGAAATTTGCCCAGGAAATGAAGCTGCCGCTAACGACCGCACTAGCCAGAATCACCTGCGACCCCGCCGCCATCCTCGGCATCGATGCTGGCTCGCTAAGCATAGGCAGCCCTGCCGACGTGTGCATTTTCGACCCGACCGAAGCATGGCGGGTAACCCCGGAAGCGCTGCGCAGCGAAGGCAAGAATACGCCCTTCATGGCTTATGAAATGGATGGCCGGGTACGCACTACCTTAGTCGGCGGACGCATCGTATTTGAAGCGAAACATTGATTTTCAATTCAGAATCAAAGCGCATGAATCGCTAAGGAGATGGCGATCACACGACCCGGACATTCTGCCGTCCCGTCACCCAGCGCGCGGACATCGACGCTACCGCGCTATCTGGCATTCGCCTATCTGCTCTTGGTCATCTATGCCAGCCTGCATCCCTTCTCCGGCTGGCGTGATCTCGGGCTATCGCCTTTCGCCTTTCTCGATGCGCCCTGGCCGCGCTACTGGACGACATTTGATCTGTCGGTCAATGCCCTTGCCTACCTGCCGCTCGGATTTTTTCTCGCGCTGACCCTGGCACGCATTCCCGGTCGCCTGTCACCCGCCTTCGCCACTACCCTGCTCGCAGCCCTGATCAGCCTCTGCATCGAATGCCTGCAGACATGGCTGCCCTCACGCGTCCCATCGAATCTCGATCTGGCCTGCAATACGCTGGGGGCCTGCATCGGCGCGCTGCTGACGCTGCGCCATGGCGAACTTTTTTTTAGCCGGATCACGATCCTGCAGCGCCGCTTTCTCGCCCCCGTACCGCATGCCGAACTTGCGCTGGTCATGCTCGGCCTGTGGCTGCTGACCCAGCTCTCGCCGGAAACGTTGCTTTTCGGCGCCGGCGACCTGCGTCACCTGCTCGGCCTGACACCGGCGGTAGCCTATGCAGCGCCTTCATTCTTCGTCATCGAAACCTTGATCATCGTCAGCAACACGATAGCGATCGGACTGATCGCACGCACCCTGCTCGCCGACCGGGGATCGCCACATATGGTGCTGGCTATTTTCTTCACATTAGCGCTGACTATCCGCACGCTGGCCGCCGCCGTACTGGTCAGCCCGCAGGACGCGCTGGTCTGGCTAACGCCGGGCGCCGGTCTCGGCCTGCTAATCGGCGCTGTTGTTCTCGCGCTGACGCTGCTGCTACCGTCGTCGCCACGCCTGGCGCTGGCCGGACTGGCGCTGATGGCCGGCACGGTGCTGGTCAATCTCGCGCCCCCCAATCCCTATTCGACAATCGCGCTGCTCACCTGGCGACAAGGTCACTTTCTGAATTTCAACGGCCTTACCCGGCTCGTTGCCAGCATCTGGCCTTTTCTCGCATTGCCTTATCTGACGGTGCTCGGGCGGCGCTTGTAAGCACCGACCGAGATCAGCGATTCTGTTGCTCGCGCAGTCGCTCGGCCCAAGCCGCGAGGTCCGGCGCGCGCTCAAGGTCAGCGCTCAGGGTAGCGTCCAGCCGATCGAGCAGAGCGCGATCTTTGGCGCTGAAGTCTTGAGGGTAAACCGGTCGCAAATGCACGAAGAGGTCGCCTGCGCCGCGCCCGTGTTTTTTCGGAAAGCCCCTTGCCGACAAGCGGTACTCCAGTCCGTGCGCGGGATACGGCTGAATAGCGAAGCCGCAACTGCCCTCCAGCGTCGGCACCTCGACCTCCCCGCCGCACAACAGACGGAAGATACTGACCGGTACCGTGCAGTGCAGATCGCGTTGCTGCAGCTCGAACAGATCATGCCCCGCCAGCCTGATCTCAAGGTAGAGATCGCCGGCAGCGCCCTCGCCGTCTGGCCCGTGACGTGCCTGACGCGCCAACCGCAGGCGCTCGCCGTGCAGGATGCCGGGCGGCACCTTGACCGAAAGCGTCCGCATTTTCTTGCGCCACCCGCTGCCGGCGCACTCGCTACAGTCCGTCTCGCGTAAATAGCCCCGGCCAGCGCAGCCCTCGCAAAGGCACGTGCCCCGGTTATCTCCCCGCACCCGACCGATGCCGTTGCATTGCGTGCAGGGAACCGAGTGCGCATGCTGCACCTTGCCGCTGCCATGGCATGAGGCGCAGTGACTGCTGCGCGTCAGATCGACACTCTTCGCACAACCATGCGCGGCCTCTTCAAGCGTCAGGATCAGCGTCTGCGTCAGGTCATCGCCGGGCGGTGCATCGTCTGTCGTGCCGGCAGTCTCGCCGGTCTGTTGCCATTGCGTATAGCGCTGCGGATCGATGATCAGCTCATAGGCCGCCTTGATTCGCTTGAATTCATTTTCCGCCGTGGTCGACGCATTGCGATCAGGATGCCAGCGCATGGCCAGACGGCGATAAGCACGCTTAACGTCCTCGAGCGAAGCCGATCGGTGCAGGCCGAGTGCCGCAAAGGGGTCATGGGATTGCTTCATGGAAGCCTGCTGCCGGGGAATGGTGGTGAGGTGATCGGATACAGAACGCCAATTCTAAGCGATCGCGCTGCATTCGCGGAAAACGAAGGCAATCAAGGTAAAATTGTTGCCGGAAAATTCATCTCTCAATTCAAGGATTATCGGCAATGAGCCATTTCAAGCACCACGTTTTTTTCTGCTGCAACCAGCGCGCCGAAGGCGAAACCTGTTGCAACAGCCTCGGCGCAACCGAGATGCAGACCTACGCCAAGGACCGCATCGGCGAACTCAAGCTCAAGGGCGAAGGCAAGGTTCGCATCAACAAGGCTGGCTGCATGGATCGCTGCGACAACGGCCCGGTACTCGTGGTCTACCCTGATGCCGTGTGGTACACCTATATCGACAAGGAAGACATCGAGGAAATCATCCAGGAACATCTGGTACATGGCCGCATTGTCGAACGTCTGAAGATTTGACTGAAACGAATCCCCTTGTGCAATGAGGCGCTGACCGGATGAAACTTACTGAAGAAAAACTGCTGATCGATGGCCCGGCCGGCAAGATTGACGTCATCGTCGAGAACCCTGGCGCGCCGCGCGGCATTGCCCTGATTGCCCACCCGCATCCGCTGTTCGGCGGCGGCAACACCAACAAGGTGGCGCAGACGCTGGCGCGCACCTTCGCGCGCATGGAGTACGTGGCGCTGCGGCCCAATTTTCGCGGCATCGGAGAAAGCGAAGGAACGCACGATGAAGGACGCGGCGAGGCTGAAGACTTGCTCGCCGTGCTGGCCGAAGCCAAACGCCGCTACGGTGACCTGCCCATCGCGCTGGCCGGCTTTTCCTTCGGCGCGTACGTCCAGACACGCGTCGCCAAGGCGCTGAGCGAAGGCGGGCATCCGGCACAGCGACTGGTGCTGGTCGGCACGGCAGCGGGCCACGTCGAAGGCACGCGCAGCTATGACACCGAAGCGGTGCCCGGCGACACCATCGTCATTCACGGATCGGAAGACGAAACCGTGCCGCTGGCCAACGTGCTCGAATGGGCCAAACCGCTCGAACTACCAGTCATCGTCGTGCCCGGCGCCGATCACTTCTTTCACCGCCGCCTGCACGTCATCCGCGAAATCGTCACGCGCGCATGGCGGCACTGAGCGCTCCCGCAGACACCAAGACAGGCGGGACCGCGCTGCGCGTTAGCGGTCTGCGCAAATCGTACGAGGGCAACGAGGTCGTCGCCGGCATCGACTTTACCGTCGCAACAGGCACCTGTTTCGGCCTGCTCGGACCGAACGGCGCGGGCAAGACAACGACCCTGCGGTGCTGCCTCGGGCTGACCACGCCGGATGCCGGCGAAATTCATCTGGGCGGCTTCCACATCCCGGCACAGGCCGAGGCAGCGCGAGT
>CAJAHZ010000384.1 GCA_903939665.1 uncultured Pseudomonadota bacterium
CCTTCAAGGGGCGGGTCGGCATGCTCGGCATGAACGAACTGCACCGCATCGCCAGCGCGCTCGAAGCCGCCCTCAAGCAAGGCAGCCCGGTTGAAGGCTGGCTCAACAAGCTCGAACAACACATCGAACAGACGCGCCACGAAATCAACGGCGCGCTCGGCGAGCCGGCGCAGCCAGCCGCGTCTGGCGCCCCCGATGACCTGCCGCAGGGGCCGCTGCCCGAGGCGGTGGCACAGCTGATCGTGATGCTCGACGGCGGCGACGGCGGCAGTGCTGCCGCGATTGCCCGTTGCCTGGAAGAACTGAAAGACAGCCCCTGGGCGCCGCGTTTGCAGCAGGCGCTCAGCCATGCGCAAAACTTTGATTTCACCGCTGCCGCAAAACAGCTTTCGTTTGCTAAACTGGGCGAAACCTCAGGGAGATGAAGATGGACCCGCGCAGAAATATTCTGCTGGTGGACGATGATCCCGTGGTGCTCGAAGTGATCAACGAGTGCCTGCAACCGTATTACCAGACCCGGATCGCCATGCGCGGCGCCAAGGCGCTGGAACTGGCGCGGCTGCACCCCTTGCCCGACCTTGTTCTGCTGGATGTCGATCTGCCCGACATGCAGGGCTATGAGGTGTGTACCGAGTTGAAAAACGATCCGCTATCGGCGCAGATACCGGTGATTTTCCTGTCCAGCCATTCCGACGTTGGCGACATCACCCGTGGCCTTGGGCTCGGGGCTGTCGACTATGTGACCAAACCGGTTGCGCCGCCGATTCTCTTGGCGCGCGTGCAAACGCATTTGCGCCTGCGTGAGGCGCGTGATCTGTTGCAGGATCAGAATGCGCACCTTGAACATCTGGTCAGCAAGCGAACAAGAGACCTCGAAACAAAGACAACCGAGTTGCAGAGCAGCCAGGATTTGACGATTGTTGCGCTCGGTTCGATTGCGGAAACCCGCGACAACGAAACCGGCAATCACATTCACCGTACGCGTGCTTACGTCGAAGTGCTCGCCCGCCTGCTTGGCAAGACGGCGAAATTCAGCGCGATCGCCCGGACGAAAGACTGGGAGATGATCTGGAAGTTTGCCCCTTTGCACGATATCGGCAAGGTCGGTATTCCCGATTCCATTCTGCTCAAGCCGGGGTCGCTCACCGCCGAAGAGTTCAATGTGATGAAGCGCCATACCGTGCTCGGCAGGGATGCCCTGCGTCTGGCGGAAGATCGGGTCGATATGTACGGCGCTTTTTTCCGTATTGCCATGGAAATTGCCTACTCGCATCACGAGCGCTGGAATGGCAGCGGCTACCCAGAGGGTTTGTCCGGCGAGGCCATCCCGTTGGCTGCGCGGCTGATGGCGGTGGCCGATGTTTATGACGCGCTGATAAGTAAACGCGTGTATAAAGAGGCAATGCCGCATGAGACGGCGGTCGACATTATCTGCGGCGAGAGCGGCAAGCACTTTGATCCGCGGGTTGTTGACTGTTTCATCGAAGCCGCCGACGAGTTCCGGATAATTGCTAGCCGATTTTCCGATACCTGAATCATCCCAATCGAGACGGGAGTGAAATGAGCGGTCCTTTCAAGGTTTTTGTCGTCGACGATGATCCGATCATCCTCGATATCATGTGTTCGATTCTCGAAGCTGATTGCACAGTGTCGACTTTCGCCAGCGCGGAAGATTGTCAGGCGACCCTGGCGTGGGACAAGCCGGACATGTTCCTGCTCGATGTCGGCCTGCCCGGCATGGACGGCTATGCCTTCTGCCGGCAGCTCAAGGACGATGGGGCGTTCAGTCGCATTCCGGTGACCTTTGTTTCAAGCCACGACACGATCGACGCACGGGTGCTGGGCTATGACGCGGGTGGCGAGGATTTCATCGTCAAGCCCTTTGAGCCGGCAGAAGTGCTGCGCAAACTCCGCGTCGCGCAGCAGATTGTGAAGAACCAGCGCTCGCTTGAAGAGCAGGTCGAGGCGGCTGAGTACCTTTCGTCTCTGGTGATGGCCAGCGCCGACGAAACCGGCATCCTGGTGCAGTTCATGAGCAAGCTGATCGCCTGGGAAAACACGGAGGAAATCGCCACCGGGCTGCTCGAGCTGCTGCAGCGTTACCGGCTCGACGGCGTGGTGCAGACGCGTATGGCGCAAGGCGTCCATACGCTGAGCGCCGCTGGCGCCAATCTGCCGCTCGAAGTCTCGGTGATCGATCACGTACGGAGCCAGGGCCGCATCTTCGAGTTCCGCAAGCGCAGCGTGCATAATTTCGAGCGCATTACGCTGATGGTCAACAACCTGCCGCTGGAGGATCCCGAGTACTGCGGTCGGCTCAGGGATCATCTTTCGGTGGCGGCGCAAGGCGTCGATTCGCGCCTCAAGGCGATTGAAACCGACGAGGCCAATCGGCGCAGCCAGGCCGGCATTCTGCTGGCGCTGGAAAGCGTCTCGGATACCATCATGTCATTGCATGAGGCGCATCAGCGCGATAGCGCGGAGAGTTCGGCGCTGATGATGCAGTTGCAGGAGACGCTGGTCAATTCGTTCTTCCGGCTGGGTTTGACCGAAGGCCAGGAGACTTTCCTGCAGAATATGGTCGGCGACTTCACGAAGCGTATGGCCGAAGTGGTCGAACGTGGCGCGGAAGCGCAGGCAACCATGCAAAGTTTGAACGATCGGCTCGGGCAATTGCGCAACCAGTAAGCCGGCGCGCAGCAAGCTCCCGGGTTATTCGGCTAAATCAATACCCGCCGGGCGATTCTTGCCGTGCACCCATTGCACATCGCCGCGCCCGCCCGCCTTGTTGAGCGCGCGGCCAAGAACAAACAGCAGGTCGGAAAGACGGTTCAGGTACTTGCGGGCAAAGACCGATACTTCTTCGTTGTTCGCCAGATGCACGACGTTTCGTTCGGCGCGCCGGCAGATGGTGCGTGCGAGGTGCGCAAAGGCGGCAGCGCGGGTGCCGCCGGGAAGAATGAATTCCTTGAGTGGGGTCAGGTCTTCGTTGAACTGTTCGACAAAGTCCTCCAGCCGTTCGATGTGCGCTTCGCCGAGCATGCTCATGGTCGGGATGCAAAGTTCGCCGCCCAGGTCGAATAGATCGTGCTGTACGCCGATCAGCGCGGTACGGATGTTCTCCGGCATTTCTTCGGTGAGCAGTACGCCGAGCGCCGAGTTCAGTTCGTCGACTTCGCCCAACGCCGCAATGCGCAGGCTGTCCTTGCCCACCCGCGAGCCGTCGCCGAGACCGGTGGTGCCGGTATCGCCGGTCCGTGTGACGATTTTCGAGAGACGGTTGCCCATGTGCGGATTCCTGATCAAAATTGTTGGCGTTGCTATTAAAGCCTCACCGCAATGGCCTCGGGCCATTGCGGTGAATGATTGAGTTTTTCAGAATTATATCGGAAGGTGCCTTGATGCCTCGTTTTTGCGCCAATCTGAGCTTCCTGTTCCACGAAGTCGATTTCGAGCAACGTTTTGCGCGTGCCGCTCAGGCGGGATTTCGCGGCGTCGAGTACCTGTTCCCCTACGCGTATCCTGTCGCGGTGCTGCAGGCCCGCCTTGCCGAGTCGGGTTTGTCGCAGGTTTTGTTCAACCTGCCGGCGGGCGACTGGGCGGCGGGTGAACGCGGCGTGGCCTGTCTGCCGGGGCGTGAGGCGGAGTTTCGCGCGGGCGTCGCGCAGGGAATCGAATATGCCCGGGCGCTCGGCTGCAGGCAGCTCAATTGCCTGGCGGGGCTGGCGCCGGCGGGTGTGCCGGAGGCGCAGATTCGTCAGACCGTGCAGGCCAATCTGCGTTACGCCGCCAGAGCGCTGGCCGCGCACGATATCCGTCTGCTCATCGAGCCGATCAACAGTCGTGTCGATATGCCGGGTTTCTGGCTGGATACCTCAGCCAAGGCGCTGGCGCTGATCGACGCGTTGCACGCGATGGGCGAGCCGAATCTCTGGCTGCAGTACGACATCTATCATGCGCAGATCATGGAAGGTGATCTGGCACGGACCATCGAGGCAAACCTGGCGCGTATCGCGCATTTCCAGTTGGCCGACAATCCGGGTCGGCACGAGCCGGGGACGGGCGAGATCAATTATCCGTTTATTTTCGACCTGCTCGATCGTTCAGGCTATGTCGGCTGGGTGGGCTGCGAATATAAGCCGCTGGCCGGCAGCGAGGCGGGTTTGGGGTGGGTGAAAAACTATCTGGATTAACCGGAGTTGCCAGAAGGGCTTACCAGAACTTCCACCACGCTAATTTTTTCTCAGCCGGCCCACCGGCCCCTTTGCGTGTTTTGGCGTGCTCACCGAGCCCGGATTTTTCGTAATGAGCGCTGAAGCTTCGGTCGCTGACCCGGATGTGCTGCTCCCACCAATTTTTGTGGGAATGCAGCAGTTCGACGTTGATCGTGGCGCTTTTGTCGTCCAGCGCGTCCTGCAGTGCCCGCATTTCTTCCATCATGGTCTCGTGCTGGGCCTTGTGCGCGGCGTACCCGGCATAGAATGTCAGGCGCATTAAGCCTTCTTCAAACATGAAATGGGCTTGCGCGCTTTCTGTCAGTGCATCGAGAATTTCGCGAGCAATGTCTTGACCATGATGGTCCCGGATTGCTGCATGCAGCTGATTGATGAGTCCGATGAGATTACGGTGCTGTTCGTCAACGGACTGGGTGGCGACGCTGAGGTCGTCAGTCCAGAGAAAGAGATCGCTCGAGTTCAAGGGGAAATCTCCGCATCTATATTTGTTCTTTAGCGGCGTAGGATAGACTTGGTTTTCCATTCGCTGCAACGCGTAATTGCACGCAAGATATTACTTTAGTATTAGGTCGGCACATTGAGCAATAGTTCTCAAAATCAGTTTCTTCGGCGGCTTTTTTCCGCAGCGACCGCGGCGGCTGATCCGGCGCGCTGCGTGCCGCAGCATCTGCCGGTCGAGTGCAACGGTCGGCTGATCGTGGTCGGTGGCGGCAAGGCTTCCGCGGCGATGGCCCGGGCGCTTGAGGATCACTGGCCGGGCGAACTGGAAGGTTTGGTTGTCACGCGCTACGGTTTTGGCGTGCCGTGTTCGCGCATCGAGATCGTCGAGGCGGCGCACCCGGTGCCGGATGCGGTCGGCCAGGCGGCTGCGGCACGCATGCTCGAACGCGTGCGCGGGCTGGGGCCGGACGATCATGTGCTGGCGCTGATCTCCGGTGGCGGGTCGGCGCTTCTCGCGGCGCCGGCTGCAGGCATTACGCTGGAGGATAAGCGGGCGCTCACATCGGCTCTGCTCCGGAGCGGCGCCAGCATTCATGAGATGAACTGCGTGCGCAAGCATTTGTCGGCGATCAAGGGTGGCCGTCTGGCAGAGGCGGCATGGCCGGCATCGGTGTTGACGCTGGCCATTTCGGATGTGGCGGGCGACGATCCTGAGGTGATCGCCTCCGGCCCGACCGTCGGTGATCCGACCACCTGCGCCGATGCGCTGGCGGTGCTTGATCGTTACGCCATCATGCTGCCTGCGGATTTGCGCAAGCGGCTGGAAAGCGGCGAACTGGAAACGCCGAAACCCGGCGCTGCGCGACTGGCGAAAGCCGAGTTCCGTATTATCGCCAGCCCTTCGCTGGCCTTGCAAGCGGCTGCCGAAGCGGCTCGCGCTGCCGGGGTGACGCCGCTCATTCTTGGTGACGAAATCGAGGGCGAGGCGCGCGAAGTGGCCCGTGTGCTGGGCGGTATCGCCAAAAGCTGTGCGCGCCACGCGATGCCGGTTGCCCCGCCCTGTGTCCTGTTGTCCGGTGGCGAGGCGACGGTCAGCATTCGCGGCAATGGGCGCGGCGGGCGCAACAGCGAGTTGATGCTGGCGCTGGCCATCGCATTGCAGGGACATCCGCGTATTTGTGCCCTGGCCGGCGATACGGACGGTATTGATGGCTCGGAGGATAACGCCGGTGCGCTGATCGGCCCGGACACGCTGGCGCGCGCCCGGTCGCTCGGTCTTGATGCGCGGGCGTCGCTGGACAATAACGATGCCTACGCTTTCTTCGAGGCCCTCGGCGATTTGCTGGTGACCGGCCCGACTTTGACCAATGTGAATGATTTTCATGCGATTTTTGTTCAGTGAGATGCCTGTTTGCCGATTTTCAGGCCGGCGATCCGAGTGCAAGTGTTGCAACAATTTTTCTTTGTAGTATCCTTAACGAAAGTTGTCGGACAACCTGACCATCATGGGCATAAACGAACTTAGAAAAATTACGCGTGCGCCGCGCTTGAGCGAGGAAGTTGCCTCCGCACTCGAAGGGAAGATCACGCGTGGCGAGTTGACGCCGGGCGATCAACTCCCGACCGAGAAGGTGCTGGCAGAGACTTTCGGCGTCAGTCGTGCCGTCGTGCGCGAAGCGGTTGCGCGCCTCAGGGCCGATGGCCGGATCGAGACACGGCAGGGTTCCGGCGCCTTTGTGGCGCTGGCGCCGAAGAGCCTCAATTTTCGTTTCTGGCAGGGAGAGGGCCCGGCGCTGGTCGAATTGCGCGATATTTTCGAGTTGCGCGCAATGATTGAGGCTTCGGTTGCCGAACTCGCCGCGCGTCGCCGGATTCCGGAAGACGTGGCGGTGATGGAGCGTCACCTGAAGGCGATGGACGCGGCGCTGGCCGATGGCAGCGACGGCTCGGAGTCGGATGACAATTTTCATCTGGCGATCGCTTCGGCGACACACAATACTTACGCCTATCGACTGGTCGAGTTTCTTGGCCGGCACTTTTCCGATTCGCGCCGCCTCGCGTGGGCCGGGCCGGGGCGCGACGGCGCGTTGCCCGAAGAGGCGCAGGCGGAGCATCGCACGATGTTCGAGGCGATTGCGTCGGGCAGCCCGGCGCGTGCCCGACGTTGCGCGCAGGAGCATTTGCGTGGTGCGGCATCCCGCGTCGGCATCGATCTGGCCAATGATCTGGGCGTCGAGCTGATGCTCGATCCGAAGTAGGCTTTACCACTCGTACCGCTCGTATTTCCCTTACCGATCAATTCTTGTTTTTTGAGGGTAGTCCATGAGTATTGACAGTAATCTTTCCGACCCGCGCTTTGCGGTGGATCGACCGGCGCTCATCGCGCGCTTGCGCAAGGTTTTGCCGCCACAGGCCTTGCTCGTCGAGGAAGAGGAGTTGCGTCCTTACGAGTGCGATGGCCTTACCGCTTATCGCGAACTGCCTTTGCTGGTCGCGCTGCCGGCGGATGAGGCGCAGGCACAGGCGGTCCTCAAGGTTTGCCACGAACTCAAGGCGCCGGTGGTGCCGCGTGGCGCGGCGACAGGATTGTCCGGCGGCGCCATGCCGCATCGGGACGGGGTGGTCGTTTCGCTCGCCAAGCTGAAGAAAATCATCAAGGTCGATCCGCTATCGCGTACTGCCGTGGTGCAGCCCGGTGTGCGCAATCTGGCGGTGTCCGAAGCGGCGGCGCCCTTTGATCTGTATTACGCGCCTGATCCGTCGTCGCAGATCGCATGTACGATCGGCGGCAACGTTGCTGAAAATGCGGGCGGCGTACATTGTCTGAAATACGGGCTGACCGTGCATAACGTGCTGCGCGTGCGCGGGCTGACTGCGCAGGGCGATATCGTCGAGTTCGGCAATGCGGCGCTTGATGCGCCGGGTTACGATCTGCTGGCGTTGATGAACGGCTCGGAAGGCTTGCTGGCAATGATCACCGAGGTGGCGGTCAAGCTCACGCCAAAGCCCGAACTGGCGCAGGTGGTGCTGGCCTATTTCGACGATGTGACCAAAGCTGGCGATGCGGTGGCCAGCATCATCGCCGCCGGCATTATTCCCGCCGGCCTGGAGATGATGGACAAGAAGGCGACACATGCCGTCGAGCCCTATGTCAATGCCGGCTACAACATGGATGCCGAGGCCGTTTTGCTGTGCGAGTCGGACGGCACGCCGGAGGAGGTGGCCGAGGAAATTGGTCGCATGAAGGCGGTGCTCGAAAAGAGCGGCGCATTCGAAATCCGTGTTTCGCAAAACGAGGCCGAGCGCTACAAATTCTGGGCTGGCCGCAAGGCGGCTTTTCCGGCCGTCGGTCGCGTTACTCCTGACTATCTGTGCATGGATGGCACCATCCCGCGCAAGCGTCTGGCCGAGATGCTCAACGCCATCGCCGATCTGTCGCAGAAATATGGTTTGCGCTGCGCCAACGTCTTTCATGCGGGCGACGGCAATTTGCACCCGCTGATCATGTATGACGCCAACCAGCCGGGCGAGGTCGAGCGCGCTGCGGCTTTCGGCACCGAGATTCTCGAACTGTCGGTGGCTTTTGGCGGCACGATAACCGGCGAGCACGGCGTCGGCGTCGAAAAAATCGGCGTCATGGCGGCGCAATTCTCGCTCGCCGAAATATCCGCCTTTCACCGATTGAAGGTGGCTTTCGACGAGCGCGGCCTGCTTAATCCCGGTAAGGGAATTCCGACGCTCGCCCGTTGCCGCGAGTACACCCAGACACGCGCCGGTGTGGCGCCCTCTGCACCGAGGTTTTGATGAATTCATTGATCAAGGATTGGACCAGCCAGGTCTTCGACGCCGCCGAGACTGGGCGAAAACTGAGCATTCGCGGGGGCGGCAGCAAGCTTTTTTACGGCGGCGCCGAGCAGGGCGAGGTGCTCGACGTAAGCGTCAACCGCGGCATCGTGGCCTACGAACCGACCGAACTGGTGGTGACGGTGCGCGCCGGAACGCTGCTCACCGCGCTGGAGTCGACACTCGCCGAGCGCGGCCAGTGCCTGTCTTTCGAGCCGCCGCATTTTGGCGCGGGGGCGACGGTCGGCGGGATGCTTGCCGCCGGCTTGTCCGGGCCACGCCGGCCGGCGGTTGGCGCCGTGCGCGACTTCGTTCTGGGCGTGAAAATGCTGAGCGGCAAGGGCGAGTTGCTGTCGTTTGGCGGGCAGGTGATGAAAAACGTTGCCGGCTATGACGTGCCGCGTTTGATGGCCGGCAGCATGGGCACGCTCGGCGTGTTGCTTGAGGTTTCGCTCAAGGTGTTGCCTCTGCCGGTGGCCG